>JAYUAM010000771.1:0-3320 GCA_043741295.1 Acidimicrobiia bacterium | reverse complement strand
GGGCGTCGTCGACGATCGGCGAGAAGAAGTCGACCGTGGCCACGAGGGCGCGCCCGTCCGCACGTCGCCAGACGGCGGCGTCGTCACCGGTCTCCGTGCCGACCAGGAGGTCGGGGTGCAGACCCGGGGGAACCATCGATTGCAGCGGTCGCAGCACCTGCGCCAGCTCGGACGGGCCGAGCTTGCAGGCTCAACCAGCGCCGTGGCTGTAGGCGGTGAGGCGGTAGCGGTCGGGCATGACGGCGCGACGATACCTGCCGTCGCCGCCGCACGAGGCGCCCCCGCCGGCGTTCTGCGGCGCTCGCGACGACGTCACCACGGGCGCCCCGCCGCATCTTGTGAGCACCTTGACGCGACCTAGACGGCGTCCAGCGGGCCGATCGTGATACTTCATTGCGTGCTTCAGCAACCGCTCCTTGTGAGACTGGCCCGCGCCGTCCGCCGGACCTTCGTCGCCGCCAGCGTCTCGGCGGTCGTCGCGGCCGTCGGGGTCGTCGTCTCGCCGGCGGCCTACGCCGGACCCGGCCGGGCGGCCAACGGATCGTCGGCCATGTCGTCCGGCTCGCTCGCCACCATCGCCGCCCGCACCGGTGCCAGCGATCTGTGGGCCTGCGGTTGGACGGGACGCGGCGTCGACGTCGCGCTCGTCGACACCGGTGTCGCCCCGGTGGCCGGTACCGGCGCGATCGTCAGTGGCCCTGATCTCTCCTTCGAGGCCCAGGCGGGCGCCCCGCGTTCGCTCGACGGTGACGGACACGGCACCCACCTCGCCTCGATCATCAACGGCCGCGACGCCGGGTTCTCGGTCGACCGGACGCAGTGTCGACTCGACCCGGTGCGACGGGCCGCGGCGCGCGCCACGCGCTCGACCGGGCCCACCGCACACGGGTTCTCCGGCATCGCTCCCGACGCCCGCATCGTGAACGTGAAGGTCGGTGACGCCGACGGTGCCGCCGACGTGACCCAGGTGATCGCCGCCATCGACTGGGTGGTACAACACCGAGACACCGAGGGTCGCAACATCCGCGTGCTGGCGCTGGCCTACGCCGCGAGCGATCCGCAGGGAGACTGGCGCAGCGATCCGTTGAGCCACGCCGTGGACATCGCACGACGCAACGGCATCGTCGTCGTCGCCGCCGCCGGCAACGACGGATCGACCTCGACCGAGCTCGCCTTTCCCGCCCAGAACCCGAACATCGTCGCCGTCAACGCCGTGGACTACCACGGCTCGGCTGACCCGAGCGACTGGACGGTCGCCGACT
The DNA here is from genome assembly GCA_043741295.1 of Acidimicrobiia bacterium. Classification (GTDB taxonomy): domain Bacteria; phylum Actinomycetota; class Acidimicrobiia; order Acidimicrobiales; family Ilumatobacteraceae; genus JAYUAM01. The sequence goes on along the minus strand of JAYUAM010000771.1, from coordinate 2,058 downwards.
TCTCCAGCCGCGGCTCGAACAAGCGCGGTGCCGATCTGATAGCGCCCGGCGTGTCGGTGGAAGGCCTCGCGGTGCCCGGTTCGGTCGCCGCCCTCGCCAACCCGACGTCGTTCGTCGACGGGCGGTTCATCAAGGGCACCGGCACGTCGCAGGCCACCGCCATCACCGCCGGCCTCGCCGCCCTGCTCGTGCAGCGCTATCCGCACGCCACGCCGGCCCAGGTCAAGGCGATGCTCGGCGACAGCGCGAAGACCGTGAACGGCGCGCCTCGTTCGTTGCAGGGCGCCGGCGTGCCGGTGGCCGACCGACTTCTTGTCGTCGGCCCTTCGCCGTCAACGAAGGAACCCGAAGCGCAGACGACCGGTACCGCCCCGATCGACGGCCTGCGCACGGACGGCACCGTCGCTCTCGGCGAGGTGGCGCTCCACGGTGAGATCGACGCCCAGGGCCAGCCCTGGGACGCGCAGACCTGGGCCAGCGGGGCCGCCGCCGGGACCACCTGGCAGGACGGTTCGTGGCGCGGCCACGAGTGGAGCGGTGACGCGTCCACCGGCTGGCAGCCGACCACCTGGGCCACCTCCTGGGACCCCGCCGTGGTGTGGGCCGATGTCACGATCAACGCCCCCGTGTGGGACGGCATCAGGTGGGCTGGCGACGGCTGGGCCGGCATCCGCTGGGCCGGCATCCGCTGGGCCGGGTACGGCTGGGCCAGCGCATCGTGGACATGACGGGACGCCGTCGACCGGGACGCCATCCGGCGACGAACGGAACCTCCACCGGCGCCACGGTCGCCCGACCGGCCGAACCGAACCCGGCCGCGCTCCGCCCGATGCTCAGCAGGAGCGACCTGCACATCGCGCTGCTCGTGACGACGATGCTCGCGGTCGGCACCGCGCTACACCTCGGCTATGTGCGCACGGCGAGCTGGTCGCCGATGCGGTCGCTGCCGTGGCTCGTCGTGGCCGCGCTGTTCGCCGTCGGCGAGCGGGCCGAGGTCAACATCGAACTTGGCAACAACGCCGTAGCCCTCACGCTCAGCCACGTGGTCCTGGTGTTGGGCCTGTTCGTGCTCGCGCCGAACCAGCTCATCGTCGCGCGCGTCGTCGGCGGCGTCGTGGCGCTCACCCCCTACCTGCGGGCCCGGCGGCAGAAGCTGGCATTCAACGCTGCGCTGTACTACCTCGAGGTCGTCGTGGTGGTCGCGGTGTTTCGCGTCGCCGGTGGAACGCCGTCGAGCCCGGGCATGCCGTGGTCCTGGGGAGCGGCGTTCGTCGCCGTCGTCGCGTGTTCGCTCACCTCGCTCCTGTTCGTGTACGCGGCGATGCGGGCCACCGATGCCAGTCACCGTCTCGAACTGCGATGGTTCCTGTCGCTCGCGTTGCTGGGCGAGCTGGCGAACTCGTCGCTCGGTCTCGCTGCCGCCGGTCTGCTCGCCACCAGCTGGTACGCCCCGCTCCTCCTCGTCGTGCCCTCCGGCGTGCTGTATGTGTCGTACCGCGCGTACGCCCGCCTCGTCGACCGCCACCGCCGCCTCGAACGGCTCTACCAGCTCACCGGCGAGCTGTCGCGCACACCCGAGCAGCTCGGCGCGATCAACACGATCGTCGGCGAGGCGATGACGGGGTTGCGGGCGCAGTCGGCCGATCTTCTCCTGCTCGGCGCCGGTGCCGGCGGCACCGACCTGTGGGTCCGGCTCGACGACGGCAAGCTCGTGCCGCTCGATGGCGCGTGGCGCGACGACCTCGGTCTCGCGTGGGTCGTGACGTCGGGCCGGCCGACGCGCACCGAGCGCGCACGCGGACGCGTCGATGCCGTGATCGCGCCGGTCATCGTGAACGGCGTCGTCGTCGGCGCGCTGTCGGCCCGGGGCCGGATGGGCAACGTCACCGCCTTCGGCGCCGAGGACGTCACCGTGCTCTCGACGCTCGCCAACCAGGCGGCAGTGTCGTTGGAGAACAGCCGACTGGTCGAGGAACTGCGCACGCAGGCCGCCGCCCGCGAGCGGCTCGCGTCGTACGACACGCTCACCGGACTCGTGAACCGTCGCCAATTCACGCA
>JAYUAM010000770.1:0-1249 GCA_043741295.1 Acidimicrobiia bacterium | reverse complement strand
TGGCGATCCACCACGGCGACGAGCGGGCCCGCGGGGCAGAAGCCGCCGGCGAGCTCGCGAGCGCCGACCTCGTGCTCACCACCTATGGACTGCTCGCGCGCGAGATCGACGTGCTCGGCGCCGTCGACTGGACCACCGTCGTGCTCGACGAGGCCCAGGCCGTGAAGAACCCGCACACGAAGGCGGCACGCGCTGCCCGCAAGCTGCGCGCCGGCCAGATGCTGGCGCTCACCGGGACGCCGGTGGAGAACCGGCTGAGCGAGCTGTGGGCGATCCTCGATGTCGTCGACCCCGGGCTGCTCGGATCGCTCCCCCGCTTCCAACAGCGCTTCGCCGCCCCCATCGAACGTGACCGCGACGAGGCGGCGGCCGAGCAGCTTCGCCGGCTCACGCGCCCATTCGTGCTGCGACGCACGAAGGCCGACAAGACCCTCGTTCCCGACCTTCCCGACAAGATCGAGCAGATCGCCTGGGCCACGCTCACGCGCGAACAGGCAACGCTGTATCAGTCGGTCGTCGACCAGTTGCTCGCCGATGCCGAACAGGAGCAGGGCATGCGCCGCCGCGGTCTCGTGCTCGCGTCGCTGACCCGACTCAAGCAGATCTGCAACCATCCGGCACAGGCCCTGGGCGACGGGTCGCGCCTCGGCGGGCGGTCAGGAAAGCTTGCCCGCTTCGACGAACTGGTCGACGAGCTGCTCGACGCCGGCGAGCAGGCCCTGGTGTTCACGCAGTACCGCCAGATGGGCGAGCTCCTGCAGCGTCATCTGCACGAGCGGCTCGACCGGCGCGTGCCGTTCCTCCACGGTGGCGTGGCCCGCAAGCAGCGCGACGCGATGGTCGACCGCTTCCAGGCCAGCGCCGGTGGGGGTGGCGGCGGCGGCGGTGGCGGGGTTGGTGGTTCGGCCGGCGGCGGCGCCGAGCCGCTCCTGCTCGTGTCGTTGAAGGCCGGCGGCACGGGGTTGAACCTCACGGCCGCGAGCCGGGTCATCCACTACGACCGCTGGTGGAACCCGGCGGTCGAGGATCAGGCCACCGACCGCGCCTGGCGCATCGGCAGCAGCACACCGTGTTCGTGCACAAGCTGGTGTGCTCGGGCACCCTGGAAGAGCGCATCGGTCAGTTGATCGACGACAAGCGCGCCATCGCGGCGTCGGTGATCGGCGAGCCGTCGTCGGAAGCGTGGCTGTCCGAGCTCTCGACCGACCAGCTGCGCGAGCTCGTCATGCTCGACGCCGCCGAGGCCACC
>JAYUAM010000769.1:0-1250 GCA_043741295.1 Acidimicrobiia bacterium | reverse complement strand
CGGCGATCGGCGCTAGCCGGGTGCCGAGGGCGAGCCGGCGCGGCGAGCGATGCTTCGTCGTCGCGGTCGTCGGCCTGACGCTCGCGCTGCTCGCCCTGCCGATGGGCCGGCTGATCGGGCGTTCGCTGACGGTGGGCGGGCACGGATATTCGACGCTCTGGTACCGCACGCTGTCGTCGAGCGGCGCCGGCACGACCCGAGCCGTCCGCCCACTCTCGGCCTTCCGCACCTCCTTCACCATCTCGCTCTGGGCGACGCTCGTCGCCGTCGTCGTCGGTGGCTGCGCGACGGTGGCCCTGTCGTCGCTGCGCCGCCGAGCGGGCGACGGTCGTTCGCGCGCGGCACGGGTCGCCGATGTCGGGTTGATGCTTCCCCTCGGCACGTCGGCCGTGACCATCGGGCTCGGTCTGTTCGTGGCCTTCGCAGGGCCGCCCGTCGACCTGCGAGGCTCGGCGGTGATGATCCCGCTCGCCCATGCGCTCGTCGGGATTCCGTTCGTCGTCCGTGCCGTGGCGCCGACGCTCGCATCGATCGACCCCCGCCTTCGTGACGCCGCGGCGACACTCGGGAGCTCGCGCTGGCGGACCTTCCGGACCATCGACCTGCCTCTCGCCCGCCGCACACTCGTGGCCGGCGCCGGCATGGCCTTCGCCGTGTCGCTCGGCGAGTTCGGAGCGACGAGCTTCCTGGCTCGGCGGTCGGGCCGCACGGTACCGCTCGTCATCGCCGATCTGCTCGGTCGTCCCGGGGCGTCGAGCGTCGGTCAGGCCGAAGCGCTCGCCGTGCTCCTAGCGGTGGCCAGCGGCGCCTCGTTCGTGGTGGCCGACTCGCTGTCGCGACGCGGGCGGACGCGGCGGCTCGCACGACGGTGGCCGCGGCGCATGTCGGCGCGCGCTGGTGCTGAACGATCATGCCCGCCCCATGAGACCCGCCCCGTGAGACCGGCACCGTGAGACCGGCACCGTGAGCCTCGACGTGCGCTCGGTCACCGTCGAGTACGGCGGACGCCGCGTGCTCGACGCCGTCGACCTCACGGTGGCCGACGGCGAGGTCGTGTGCGTCGTCGGTCCGAGCGGCTGCGGGAAGTCGACGCTGCTCCGCGTCATCGCCGGCCTGCTCGTGCCGACGCACGGCACGGTGGCGATCGACGGGTTCGACGTGTCCACCCAGGCGCCCCATCGACGCGGCGTCGGTCTCGTGTTCCAGGACGACGTGCTGTTCCCCCACCTCGACGTCCACGACAACGTCGC
>JAYUAM010000768.1:0-3327 GCA_043741295.1 Acidimicrobiia bacterium | reverse complement strand
CACCAACGTCCTCGGCAGCGCCTCCGCGCTCATCCACGGCTGGTGGGGTCTTGCCGCTGCCCTTTGGTGGTGCAGCCTGCCCCTCTGGGCGCTGCTCGCCTACACCTCGCTCATCGCCGACGTGCTCCGCCGCGACAAACCGGGCCTGGGTGCTGGCATCAACGGCACCTGGTTCCTGCTCACCGTCTCCACCGAGTCCGTCGCCGTCCTCGGAGCGCTCCTCGTCGGCCACGCTCCGAACGATCTCCTCGCATTCACGTGCATCGCGGCGTTCACCCTCGGCGTCGTGCTCTACCTGATCGTGACGACCATGGTGTTCCTCCGCTGGACGTTCCAACCACTCGAACCCACCGAAGCCGACCCACCCGCCTGGATCGCGGCCGGCGCCGTCGCCATCACCGTTCTCGCCGGCTCCAACCTCCTGGCCGCCCGCGCCACGTCGCCACGCGTGGAACGGCTCGCGCCGTTCATCGAAGGACTCGTCACGCTCGCCTGGGCTACCGCCACGTTCTGGTTCCCCGTGATGATCGCCATCGGCATCTGGCGCCACCTCATTCGACGCGTGCCCTTGCGCTACCACCCCTCCTACTGGGCGCTCGTGTTCCCGCTCGGTATGTACGGCGCGGCCACGTTCAAGATGCGCGCCGTCGTCAACCTCGAACAGCTCGATTGGGCACCCAAAGTCACGCTCGCCATCGCCGTCGCCGCGTGGACGACCACGTTCGTCGGCATGCTGGTGCAAGCCGCACGGTCGATCCGCACACGCGGCAACCCTGTCCGCACTGTTCGACCGTGAACCCGATCCGAGCTTGATCACAGCCGTGCCCAATCACCCTTGTCGATGCCCGCGTTCATCTGTTGGACCGTGTCGTCGCCGGCCTCGCCGACGCCCACCCCGGTCGACGTCGACATCGGCGTACCCGCCCGGCTGATCGCCGCCCGCCGGCGCTGACCGGTCTCACGGAGGAACCGGCCCGCTCGACGGTGCGCGAGAATTCTCCAAGTCTGTCGAAATCCGGGTCGGCCGTTCGTCGGTCGGTCGAGCGGCTCTCCACCACGAGCTGCCGCCGAGACACAAGGAGATTGAGATGCCCAGGTACGCAGCGTTGATCTACGGCGCCGAGCCCACCAGTGCGCCGAACCCCGAGGAGTGGGGCGCCGTGATGACCGAGTACAACTACTTCGGCGAGGTCGGCGGAGCCGCCGGCGTGATCGGGGGTGGCGAGGCCCTGCAGCCGGTCGCCACCGCCACCACCGTGCACGTGAAGGGCGGCGCCAAGGGCGGCGAGGTGATCACCACCGACGGCCCGTTCGCCGAGACGAAGGAGGTGCTCGGCGGGTTCTACCTGCTCGACTGCAAGGACCTCGACGAGGCGCTGCACTGGGCGGCGCAGATCCCCGGCGCCTGGCTCGGTCGGGTGGAGGTTCGCCCCGTGATCGACTTCACCGGAGCGGGCTGATCGACCCGTTGGCCGAGCTGATCCGGGTGGAGGGTGGCCAGGTGCTGGCCACCCTCATCCGGCTCACGGGCGACATCGACGTCGCCGAGGACGCCCTGCAGGACGCCACGCTCGCGGCCGCCGAATCGTGGCGGCGCGACGGCGTTCCCGACCGGCCGGGTGCCTGGTTGACCACGGTTGCCCGTCGCAAGGCGATCGACCGGCTGCGGCGCGAGAGCGCCCGCCGGCCGCGCGAAGAAGCCGCCGTGCGCCTGCTCGACGAGGGGTCCCCGGACGGCGCGGTCGGCGTGGCCCCGTCGCCCGACGTCGGGTTCAGCCTGACCCCGACGGGCGCCGTGTCGACTGACGGCGACGATCGCCTGCGGCTGCTGTTCACGTGCTGTCACCCGGCGCTCTCGCGCGAGGCGCAGATCGCCCTCGCCCTGCGCACGATCTGCCGGCTGACGACGACCGAGATCGCCCGCGTGTTCCTGCTGCCCGAGCCGACGATCGGCCAGCGCATCAGCCGCGCGAAGAGCAAGATCGCCAGCGCCCGAATCCCCTACCGCGTGCCCGACGCGCACGAGCTGCCCGACCGGCTGCCGCCGGTGCTCGCCGTCGTCTACTCGGTGTTCACCGTCGCCCATCACGCGCCGGCCGGCGGGCTCGACAGTCGCGTCGATCTCGCCGAGGAGGCGATCCGGCTCGGTCGCGTGCTCGTTGCCCTGATGCCCGACGAGGCGGAGTGCACCGGCCTGCTGGCGCTCATGCTCGCCACGAACGCCCGACGTCTGGCCCGCCTCGACGCCGCTGGCGACATCGTGCTGATGGTCGACCAGAACCGTTCGCTCTGGGATCACACAACGATCGGCGAGGCGTCACGGTTGGTCGAGGGTGCACTGCGCCGCGGCCGGCCCGGTCCGTACCAGGTGCAGGCGGCGATCGCCTGCCTGCACGGCGACGCGGCGACGTGGGCCGAGACCGACTGGGCCCAGATCGTCGAGCTCTACGGTTTGCTCGAACAACGCTGGCCGACCGCGCCGGTGCGCGTGAACCGGGCGGTGGCGGTCGGCGAGCTGCAAGGTGCCGAAGCAGGGCTTCGGGCGCTCGACGGCATCGACGAGGCGACGGTGGCGCACTGGCATCTGTACTGGTCGGCGCGCGCCGATCTCCTACGCCGCTGCGGCGACACCGACGCCGCAGCCGAGAGCTACCGCCGCGCGCTGTCGTGCCCATGCAACGACGCCGATCGTCGCTTCCTCGAACGGCGTCTCGCCAAGACGAGCTGAACCGGGTTGAACCGGGTTGAACCGGGTTGAACTGGCCAAGGAGCGCTCAGCGCTGCTTGCCGGCGACGAACAACGCCACGGCCTTCTCGATCCGACGTTGGCGCGTGTCGTCGGTCTTCGCGCCGTTCATGTTGTCGATGTGGTAGCGCTGCAGGCTGTTCGACAGGCCGTCGAAGAAGGCGCGGGCGCCAGGCGCGGCGGTGAGCGCGGCCGCGAAGTCGTCTGGCACGTCGACCGCGCGCGGCGTGGCGGCGACGGTGAGTGTGACGTCGATCGGGTCGCCGCCGCTCAGGCCGGTAATCTTGCGTATCGCCGCGCTGACGCCCACGAGGTGCTGGCCGGACATGACGCCGACGGTCGTGCGGTACACGTGACCGTTGAGGTCGACCGAGACCGGCGGACGCTTCCCGGCGCCGAGCTTCTCGATGACGTCGACCGGCACGACGATGCCGGTGTTGTTCCCGGACGCCGAGAGCGTGGTGCGGAACGAGATCGAGTTCGAGTTCGAGTTCGGCGCGGCAGGCATCGCCGGAGCGTAGGCGGCGCAAGCCACCGAGGAGGGGGGTTGACATCGTGATTGGCCTGGTTTATACAAGTAG
>JAYUAM010000767.1:0-3333 GCA_043741295.1 Acidimicrobiia bacterium | reverse complement strand
GTTCGAGCGCGCCGTCGATGCTCGCCCGGTCGCCCAGATCGACGGTGATGGCGGTGACGCCCGGCTCGGTCATCGGTGCCCGATCCAGGCCGACGATCTCCGCGCCGAGTCCCCCGGCGAGGCGGGCGACGGCGGCGCCCATCCCGGACGCGGCCCCCACGACCAGCACCCGCTTGCCCTCGTAGCGGAACGGATCGGTCATGCCCTCCTCTACTCCCCTGGCGGGCCGTCGAGGCCCGCCCGTCTTATCATGCCGGTTCGCGCGGCAGCCCGAGGACGCGCTCGCCGACGATGTTGCGCTGGATCTCTGAGGAACCGGCGTAGATCGTGTGGGCGCGCGAGAACTGGAACGTGTACTGAAAGTCGCCCACCAGGCCATCGGCGAGCACGAGCCCCTCTGCTCCGAGCAGGTCCATCTCGAGCTCGCCGAGGCGCTGGTGCCAACGCGACCAGTGAAGCTTGCCGATCGAGCCTTCGGCTCCCGGGGTCGCCCCCTTGAGCATCGTCGACACGGTCCGCAGCCCGGTGAGCCGCATGATCTCGAGACCCGAGTAGGCGGCGGCGAGTCGCTGGCGCACGAGCGGGTCGCCGCTCAGCCCACGCTCCTTCGCCAGGGTGACGACGGCCTTCAGCTCCTCGGCGAAACGGAGCTGTTGCGCCAGGAACGCGGTGCCACGCTCGAAGCCGAGCGTGGCCATGACCACCTTCCACCCTTGACCGATCGGCCCGACCGCGAGGTCGGCGTCGGTCCGGGCGTCCGTGAAGAAGACCTCGTTGAACTCGGCCGTGCCGGTGATCTGCGTGATCGGGCGCAGCTCGACGCCGGGCTGGTGGACCGGGCACAGGAGGAAGGTGATCCCCTCGTGTTTCTTGGCTGCCGTGGGATCGTTCTTGCAGACGACGAAGATCCAGTCGGCGATGTGGCCCAGGCTGGTCCACACCTTCTGCCCGTTGATCACCCACTCGTCGCCATCGCGCACCGCTCTCGTCTTCACGTTCGCTAGGTCGGAACCGGCGTCCGGCTCGCTGAACCCCTGGCACCAGAACTCCTCGGCGCGCAGGATCGGCGGGAGGAACCGCCGCTTCTGCTCGTCGGTGCCGAACACCATCAGCGTCGGGCCGAGCAGCTGCTCGCCGAAGAACCCACAGCGCTGTGGACCGCCGGCACGCGCGTACTCCTCGTTGAAGATGAGCTGCTGCGTCAGCGACAGATCGCGCCCGCCGTACTCCTTCGGCCAGCCCATGCCGACCCAACCGCCGCTCGCGAGCTCGCGCTCCCACGCACGGCGCACGTCGAGCTCGCTACCTTCACCGAGGTTCGAGCCCGGGCCGAGGGCGGCAAACCCGCCAACCAGGTGCTCGGCCAGCCACGCCTTGACCTCTGTGCGGAACGCCTCGTCCTCGGCGGAGAAGCTGAAGTCCATCCGGCGATGGTGCCGGAACTTGACAACTTCGTCAAACGGCTGGATCGGTGGTGCGCGGCTCCCGCACGATCAGGCGACGCCGAGCTCGCTCAACACGCGTGCAGTGTCGGCGCCGAACGGGCGGGCAACGTCGGGAACCGGTCGCGAACGAGGCGGCTGAACCGGCGACGCGCTCGCCGCCGGCCGCCGTGCGGTTCCTTCAGTCCCTTCGTCCGGGCCGCGAGCCCAGCGCGCCGCCCGGGCGAGCGCGATGTCGAGGTGCCAGCGACCGCCGGCCGCCAGGCGGTCGAGCGCGGCGACGGCGGCCAGCAGCCCGGTGACCGGATCGGCTACCGCGTCGGCGACGAAGCACGGTCCGTCGGTGTCGTGAGCCACCAGGCCGGCGGCGACTGCGGCGTCGTCGCCGAAACCCACCCGGTCGGCGGCGCTGGCGTGGCGACCGTGGGCGGTGATCGAGATCCACACCCGAGGGCCGGTGCCACTCGGCAGGGCATCGACGGCGCAGCCGAGTTGGTCGAGCGCGCGACGGCGCGAGGCTTCGACGACCACGTCGGCGCGCTCGACCAACCGGCGCAGCACGCCGCGGCCCTCCGGCGAGCCGAAGTCCAGGGCCACCGATTCCTTGCCGGCGTTCAAGAGGTCGAAGAACGCGGACGCGCCGAGGCGAGCGCCATCGGGCCGACGGCTGCTCTCCACCTTCAGCACCCTCGCGCCCGCCGCGGCCAGCAGGCTCGTGCAGAGTGGGCCAGCCCACAGCGCCGAGAGGTCCACGACGAGCAGGCCGTCGAGCTCGGCGACCGCGTCAGCGTCACCCCGCTCGTGTGCGAGGAGGGGGGCGCCGGGCATCGTCTCGCCGAGCGCCGTCACCGCCAGGCCGAGCAGCGTGGCGCGCTCGACCAGGGCCGTTGCCGGCCGGCACCGCACCGCAGCCTCCAGCGCGCGCCACGGCACCTGTCCGTCATCTGCCAGGGCGATGCCGACGAAGGCCGGGAGGAGATCGGCGTCGTCCGGGCGGACAACCGACACCGCGACCCAACCGTCCGCAGCTTCGAGCAGGCGCGTCCCCCCGCCGACGCTCTCGGACCCGCGCCGCGCCAGCGACGCGATCGCCGCGCGCTCGCCGAGCAGTGCCGGGCCGTCGACGATCACCGCTCGGCCGAGCGCCCGGGTGAGCAGCGCGAGGCGGGCCGCGAGGCTGTCGAGTCGGTCCATGAGCAGGCCTGGGGCGACCAGCGGCGGACCGTCGCGGCGACCGGTCAGCGCCATCGCGCCGCTGGCCGCCCACCGATCGGCGGCGGCGTGATCCGTCGGCGGCGGGGCGAGGAGCGACCCGGCGTCGAGGGGTCGGTACGCATCGGCGTAGGCCACGCGGCCAACGGTACCGGCGACTGCCACGTCGGGGCCCGTGGACCGAACGTCGCCCGATGCGTCGGGCAGCCGGGCGCTGGCCACCTCACGGCGGACTGCCGACGCCGGCGCGACACTTGTCCGGTGACCGGCGCCCTGGTGCTCACCGTCGATGCGCTCGCCGCACTGGCGCGCTCGGGTGACCTCGCCGAGACGGTGGGAACCGCGGTCGGCGTGCCGGTCGTCATGGTGACGGGACGAGCACCCACAGGCGGGCCCGACCTCGCCGCCCTCAGCGCCACGTTCGAATCGTTGCCCTGCGTGCTCGTCGCCGAGCCGGGCAGCGATGCCACACTCCTCCCGTACGTCGACACGCAGCCGGAGGACGACGATCTAGATGCCGTGCTCGCCACGGCGGCGCGGGTACCGCTCGCGGCCACTGCCTACGCACTTCTGCTGCGCGGCTCGTCGCGCCGTAGCGTCGGAGAAGGGCTGGTGGCCGAGAGCGCCACCTACTCCGCGCTGCAGGCCGGGCCGGAGTTCGTGGCCTGGCGGGCGGCGC
>JAYUAM010000766.1:0-1258 GCA_043741295.1 Acidimicrobiia bacterium | reverse complement strand
GTCCCCCAGATCCTCAACGTGCGCAACGGCGTCGTCGTCATGGAGAACCTGCGCCTCGGCGACCTCGCCGCCGCCGGCGTCCATGAGTTCGCCCTCGTCGTCTCCCACCCGAAGCTGCTCGGCGCCACCGGCGCCTGGGTCGCCCCCCTCGCCCTCGTCTGAAAGGCCCGTCCTTCATGAACCACCACGAACAGAACGACCACTACGACGTCATCGTCATCGGCTCAGGAGCCGGCGGCGGCACGCTCGCCCACGCCCTCGCACCGACCGGCAAGAGGATCCTCATCGTCGAGCGCGGCGGCTACGTGCCGCGCGAGATCGAGAACTGGAGCTCGCGAGCGGTGTGGGGCGACCTGCGCTACCGCAACAGCGGGCGCTGGACCGATGGCAGCACCGGCAAGACGTTCACGCCGAAGCAGCACTACTACGTCGGCGGCAACACCAAGTTCTACGGCGCCGTGCTCTTCCGCATGCGCGAGCGCGACTTCGGCGAGGTGACCCACGTGGACGGCGTGTCGCCGGCGTGGCCCGTGTCGTACGCCGACATGGAGCCGTTCTACACACGGGCCGAGCAGCTCTACCACGTGCACGGCGAGCGCAAGGTCGACCCGCTCGACCCGCCGTCGAGCGGGCCCTACCCGTACGCACCGGTGAGCGACGAACCGCGCATCGCCCGGCTGCGCGCCGACCTGGAGGGCGCCGGACTGAACCCGTTCTGGCTGCCGATGGGCATCATGCTCGACGAGGAGCGACCCGAGACGAGCGCGTGCGTGCGCTGCGCCACGTGCGACGGCTACCCGTGCCTGGTGAACGCGAAGGCCGACGCGCACGTCGTGTGCGTCGAGCCGGCGCTGCGGTACCCGGACGTCTCGATGATCACCGGTGCCTACGTGTCGCGGCTGGAGACGTCGCCCGACGGGAACAGCATCACCGGCGTGGCGGTGGAGCGCAACGGAGCACACGAGCGCTACACCGCCGATCTCGTGGTCGTGGCCGCAGGGGCGATCAACTCCGCCGCCCTGCTGCTGCGATCGACGTCCGACCGTCATCCCCGGGGCCTGGCCAACGGCTCGGGGATGGTCGGGCGGAACCTGATGCTCCACAACAACAGCTCGCTCATCGCCTTCTCGAAGGAGCCGAACCCGACGAAGTTCGAGAAGACCCTCGGGATCAACGACTTCTACTACGGCGACCCGGACAGCGACTGGGACTTCCCGCTCGGCGCGATGCAGATGCTCGGCCGCAGCGACGCGTTCAC
>JAYUAM010000765.1:0-1261 GCA_043741295.1 Acidimicrobiia bacterium | reverse complement strand
CCCTTGGTGGCCGAGTAGCCGACCATCTGCGGGTTCGGCGACGTCGCGCTCAGCGACGACACGTTGACGACCGCGCCGCCGCCGGCGCCGCGCATGTCGGAAAGCAGCACCCAGGTGGTGAGATAGGGCGCGTCGACGTTGGTGGCCATGAAGCGCCGCCAACGGTCGAACGTCAGATCGTCGGCGTCCATCAGGTGCGTGTAGGCCGCGTTGTTCACGAGCAGCGTGATCGGGCCGAGAGCCGTGCGCGACTGCTCGACCAGCGCCCGCACCTCGTCGGCCGACCCCATGTCGGCGCGAACGGCGAACGCCCGACGGCCGTGACCCTCGATCGTGGCGGCGGTGGCGGCGGCCGCTTCCTCGTCGCGCCGAAAGCTGAACGCGACATCGGCTCCGCTCGCGGCGAGCAGTTCGCGGACCGCCGATCCGATGCCTCGCCCGCCCCCGGTGACGAGGGCGGAGCGGCCGGCGAACTCGCCCGGATCGGTCATCCCACCGCGCCCGATGCCCGTAACCCGGCGATCTCGTCCGGCGAACGTCCGAGGCCGGCGAGGATCTCGTCCGTCTGCTGGCCGCACAGGACTCCCGGCAACGCCTGCGTCCGCGATCGGGAGAACCGAATGTACGGAGCGAGGCGAGGATGGTCGTCGAAGACCGGGTGGGTGACGTCGGTGATGTAGCCACTCGCCCGTCCGAAGGCGTCGTCGTACATCATCTCCTCGATCGCGCACGTCGTCACCGCCACGCACCCGACGCCTTGTGCGAGCAGTTCCGCCTCCCACGCGGCGGCGGTCTGCGTCCCGAACACGGTCGCAAGCACGTCGATCAGCGCGCCCGGGTTGGCGTTGCGAGCGGACGGCGTGGCGAACCGGGCGTCGCCGGCGAGGTCGATGTGCGGCGACATCGCCTTGGCGAAGCGAGCGAAGTCGTCGTTCGACGGTGCGGCAAGGAACACGTATCCCTCGGCGGCGTCGTAGATGCGGTACAGCGATCCAAGACCGCGCAGCTCGGCGTCGGGCGACGGCTCCCGCGGTGCCCCGGGGTAGGTCACGGCCTGGGCCGACATGGCGTGAGCGCCGGTGTTGAGCATCGACGAGAAGAGCTCCTGGCCGCCAGCGCCCCGCTGCCGGGCGGCGAGGCCGAAGAGGATGGCGGTCGTGACGCCATGCGCGGCACAGCCGTCGGCCTGGGCGTTGGCCAACGCGCTTGCCGCCGAGAGCCGGCGGGCGCCGTCCTGGATCTGGGCCATCGTGAGGTCTGC
>JAYUAM010000764.1:0-3349 GCA_043741295.1 Acidimicrobiia bacterium | reverse complement strand
CGCGGCTCGTCGTCGAGATCATCTCGCCCGACTCTCAGGAGCGTGACCTGGTCGCCAAACGGCGCGACTACAGCCGTGCCGGTTGCCCGACGTACTGGATCGCCCACCCCGAGCGTCACGAGCTCGTCGTCCTCCAGCTCGACGGCGACGAGTATCGCGAGACGGCGCGCCTCGAAGGCGACGGTCGGTTGCTGCTCGCCGAACCGTTCCCGGTCGAGCTCGACGGTCGCCGGCTGTTCACGCAAGACGTCGAGTGACCGTACGGTTCCACGAGATCGCCGAGTCGGGCCACCGCATCCTCGACCCGTTCTCCGCAACCAAGCTCGACCTCCTCGGGCGCATCTGTGCGCCGACCGCCGGCAGCCGTCACCTCGATCTCGCCTGCGGCAAAGGTGAGTTCTTGGCGCGCCTCGCCGCTGAGCACCGCACGCACGGCGTCGGCGTCGACATCAGCCGCGTGTTCCTCGACGCAGCGGCGGAGCGTGCGAGCGAACTCGGCGTCGCCGACCGCCTCGAACTCGTCGAGAGGGACGCTGCGATGTACGTCGCGCCCGAGCCGTTCGATCTCGTCAGCTGCCTCGGTGCGACGTGGATCGGCGACGGCCTGGCCGGCACGCTCGACATCATGAGCCGGTCGCTGGCACCCGGCGGCACCGCGCTCGTCGGCGAACCCTTCTGGCACGAACCACCTCCCACCGAAGCCGCCGCCTACGTAGGCGCACCCGATGCCTACACGTCGCTCGCCGGAACCGCCGAGCGTTGCGACTCGGCCGGCGCCGAACTCGTCGAGATGGTGCTCGCTGATGCCGACGACTGGGACCGCTACGAAGCTGCGCAGTGGCAGGCCGTGTTCGACTGGCTCGACGCCAATCCCGACGATCCGGACGCCGATGCGCTGCGCACGTGGATCGTCGACGCCCGCCGCTGGTACCTCACCTACGGCCGTCGCTACCTCGGTTGGGGCGTGTTCGTCCTCCGGCCCCGCTGACCCGGCAGACGGGCGGTGTCAGCGCGGGAGCGGGATCGACGTGGCGCGGCGGTCAGCGTCGCACGGCTTGCGCACGTGGCAGTCGGTGAGGTGGTCGTTGACGATGCCGAGCGACTGCATCGCGGCGTACGCGGTGGTGGGCCCGATGAACCGGAACCCGTTCGCCTTCAGCGCCTTGGCCAGCGCCGTCGATTCCGGCGATGTCGCCGGGATCTGGCCGAGCGTGGTGGGCCCGGCCCGGCCGCGTCGGGTGGGCTCGAACTGCCACACGAGCGCGGCGAGCGAGCCGCAGCGGGCCTGCGTGTCGAGCGTGGCGCGGGCGTTGTTGATCGCCGCCTCGATCTTGCCCCGATGGCGCACGAGCGACGCGTCGCCAAGCATCCGCTCGATCTCCGCCTCGCCGTAGCCGGCGACGACGGCCGGGACGAAGCCGTCGAAGGCGCGACGGAACCCCTCGCGCTTTCTCAGGATGGTGAGCCACGACAGCCCCGACTGGAACCCTTCGAGGCAGAACTTCTCGTACAGCCGCACGTCGTCGACGACGGGGCGGCCCCACTCGTCGTCGTGGTAAGCGCGGTAGCCCTCGTCGCTGGCGCACCACGGGCAGCGACGCCGGCCGTCATCGCCCGTCACCGCGCCCATCGTCGTCCACTCGGGCACGTTCGGACTCAGCCGCCGCTGGCCTCGGCGACCTTCTTCTTGCCGGCGGAGATCCAGGGCATCATCGCCCGCAGCTCGGCGCCGGTCTTCTCGATCGGGTGCTCGCGGCCGGCCTTGCGCAACGAGTTGAAGTTCTCACGACCGCTCTCGGATTCGGCGACCCATTCCTTGGCGAACTTGCCGGAGGTGATCTCCTTCAGGATCTTCTGCATCGTCTTCTTCGTCGACGCCGTGATGATGCGCGGACCGCGCGTCACGTCGCCGTACTCGGCGGTGTCAGAGATCGAGTAGCGCATGCCGGCGATGCCCTCTTCGTACATCAGGTCGACGATGAGCTTCACCTCGTGGAGGCATTCGAAGTAGGCCATCTCCGGCTGGTAGCCGGCCTCGACGAGCGTCTCGAACCCGGCCTGCACGAGCGCGGTGATCCCACCGCACAGCACGACCTGCTCACCGAACAGATCGGTCTCGGTCTCCTCGGTGAAGGTGGTGACGATCACGCCGGCGCGGCTGCCGCCGATGGCGTCGGCGTAGCTGAGCGACAGCGCTTCGGCGCCGCCCGAGGCGTCCTGCTCGACGGCGATGAGGCACGGCACGCCGCCGCCCTCGGTGAAGGTGCGGCGCACAAGGTGACCGGGACCCTTCGGGGCGATCATGATCACGTCGACGGTCTTGGGCGGCCGGATGCGCTTGAAGCGGATGTTGAAGCCATGGGCGAAGGCGAGGGCCTTGCCCTTGCGCAGGTTCGGCTTGATGAACTCGTCGTAGGTGGCCTTCTGCTCGGTGTCGGGCATCGTGAGCATGATCACGTTCGCCCACTTGGCGGCCTCGGCGAGGCCCATCACCTTCAGGCCGGCCGCCTCGGCCTTGGCCTTCGAGGACGAGCCGTCGCGCAGGCCGACGACGACGTCGACGCCGGAGTCCTTGAGGTTCAGCGCGTGCGCGTGTCCCTGCGAGCCGTAGCCGATGATGGCCACCTTGCGCCCCTGGATGAGGGAACGGTCGGCGTCCTTCTCGTAGTAAACCGTGGCGGCCATCAGGACACCTTTCCTTTCACCGAGCGCAGGCGCGCGCGGTCTCTGTCGTGGTCACGATCCAACTTGGGCAGCGCCACCCGGCCAGTGCGCTGGAGCTCCACGATGCCATACGCGCGGAGCAGCTCCTCAAAGTCGTCGATCTTCTCGGGGTGCCCGTCGAGGCTGACGGTGATGGCGTCGGCGCCGACGGCGACGATCTTGCCCTCGAAGATCTGGACGAGCTCGAGCACCTGGCCGCGGTGCTCGGGGGTGGCCTTCACCGTGGCGAGGAAGAGCTCACGCTCCACGGCGGCGCGCGGGTCGAGCTCGGAGATCTTCACCACGTCGATGAGCTTGAACAGCTGCTTGGTGATCTGCTCCAGCGGCGCCGACTCGATGTCGACGACGATGGTGATGCGGCTGAACCGGGCGTCCTCGGTGGGGGCGACGGCGAGCGAGAAGATGTTGAACCCACGCCGGGCGAAGAGCGATGCCACGCGGGCCAGGACACCGGCCCGGTTCTCGACGAGGACCGACAGGATGTGGTGCTGGATCTCGCTCACTTCAGAAACTCCTTGCGCGCCTGCTGGGACGGGGGGAGCAGCACGTCGTCGTTGCCGAAGCCGGCGGGCACCATCGGGAAGACCTTCTCGCTGGCGTCGACGCGGAAGTCGATGACCACGGG
>JAYUAM010000763.1:0-1263 GCA_043741295.1 Acidimicrobiia bacterium | reverse complement strand
TCGCCGTGGCGCTCAACGTCACCGGCGCCGACGCCGCTGGACCCGGCTTCGTCACGGTGTGGCCGGCGCGTCAGACCCGCCCCGGTACGTCGAGCCTGAACTTCACGAAGGCCAACGAGACAGTGGCCAACGAAGTGCTCGTGCAGCTCGGCCCGGCCGGTGACCTCAACCTGTTCACGCAGAAGAGCGCCAACCTCATCGTCGACATCACCGGGTACTGGCGCGAGGCGAGCCGGGCCCAGGCCGGCCGGTTCGAACCGGCGCCGACACCGGCCCGCGTGCTTGACACGCGAGAGGGCAACGGCGCGCCGAAAGCAATCGTGGGCACTGGCGGGAGCATCGATCTGCAGGTGGCCGGGCGCGGTGGCGTGCCGGCCGCCGGCGTGTCGGCGGTGGCGATGGTCGTCACCGTCACCGACAGCGCCGCCGCCGGCTTCGTGACGGTGTGGCCCGCCGGTCAACCGAAGCCGTTCGCCTCGAGCCTCAACCCCACCGGCCCGAACGACATCCGATCGAACCTGGTGATCGTCCCGGTGGGTGCGGACGGCAAGGTGAGCTTGTTCACGCAGAACGCCACGCACCTCGTCGCCGACGTGACCGGCTGGTTCTCGGACAGCTCGGCGCCGGCCTCGACACGCGGGCTCTTCGTATCGGCGACACCACTGCGACTGCTCGACACGCGCGAGCCGCCGGGCTCGGCCACCGGCCTGTTCACGAAGCTCGACACCGGTGAGACCGGCGTGCTGCGGTACCAGTCGTACGTGCAACCGGGCGCCATCGCCGTCGTGCACAACGTCACGGTCGATGCGACGGTGGCGGCCGGGTTCCTCACGGTGTACCCGCGGGGGAACTCGTTGCCGCTGGCGTCGAACGTGAACTGGAACGGTGCGGGCCAGACGCGGGCGAGCCTGACGGTCGCCAACCTCGCGTCGGCGACCGAGGTGGCCTACTACGCCAAGGTGGCCACGCATCTCATCGTCGACGGCGCGGGCTGGTTCACCGGCTGACGCGTTCCAGTTCGTACAGCTGCAGGCCGCCCGCCCGGGCGACGTGCAGACCGGCACCGACGTCGACGAAACCGGATGACAGTCGGGTGCGGTACCACCGGCCCGAACGCCAGTGGACGTCGAGGTCGGTGAGCTCGGGGTCGATCACGTCGACGCGGTCGGCTGTGGTTGGCACCTCGAGGTAGAGCAGGCCGCGCGTCGCCGCCGCGAGGTTGACGACCGCCCTCGTCGCGGCGCGGTCGCCGAGGTACTGGAG
>JAYUAM010000762.1:0-1264 GCA_043741295.1 Acidimicrobiia bacterium | reverse complement strand
GAAGCGCCAGAGCGAGTTCAAGGAGCGGCTCAAGGGATTCACGGTGTTCCTCACGGTGTTCGCCCTCGTCGCCCTGTTCGTCGCCACGTTCGTGATCTTCAACACGTTCCAGATCATCCTCGCCCAGCGCCAGCGCGAGATGGCCCTGCTGCGCGCCGTCGGTGCCAGCCGCAGCCAGCTCGTGCGCAGCGTGCTGCTCGAATCCGCGGTGCTCGGACTGATCGCGTCGCTGCTCGGCATCGTCGTCGGCCTCGGCGTGGCCAGCGGGTTGAAGGCGTTGCTCACGGCCATCGGGTTTCCGCTCACCAAGGGTCCGCTCATCCTCACCGCGAACACGATCCGCAAGGGCATGCTGGCCGGCATCGTGTCGACGATGGTCGCCGCGCTCGTACCGGCCCTGCGCGCCGCCCGCATCCCACCGATCGCCGCGCTCGCCGAGACCGTGCTCGAACACCGCAAGGCGTCGAAGGTGCGCATCGCCGCCGGCATCCTCGTGCTCGCCGGAGCCGCCGCCCTCGTCGTCAGCGGCCTGCGCGCATCGGGCAACCCGGCGGTGTACCGCGTCGGCATCGCCGCCGGCGTCACCGTGTTCGGCCTGCTGCTCGTCAACCCGGCGATGCTCGTGCCGTTCACCCGATCGGCCGGCGCACCGATGCGGATGAACGGGATGGCCGGTCAGCTCGCCCAGGAGAACGTGGTCCGCAGCCCGCGCCGCAACGCCCTCACCGCCTTCCCCCTGCTCTTCGGGGCGGCGCTCGTCGGCCTGCTGCTCGTGTTCACCGCCTCGTTCAAGGCGCAGGTGAGCAAGACGATCGAGGGACAGTTCAAGGGCGACTTCTTCGTCACCGCACGAGGCAACGGCCTCGGGTTCTCCCCGAAGGTGGCCGCCACCCTCGCCAAGGTCGACGGTGTCGAGGCGCTGACACCCGTGCGGTTCTTCTTCGGCGACCTCAAACTCGTCGACGACAAGGGCGCTTCGGCGGACTCGCAGGTGATCGCCGTCGATACCTCCACGGTGCTCGACACCGTCGACATCCCCGTGCTCAGCGGTTCGATCCGATCGATGACCAAGGGCACTGTGGCGGTCGGCAACGACGTGACCGCCAAGTACCACTGGAAGGTGGGCGACAACGTCACCATGCAGCTGCGCGGCGATTCGAACACGCCGCTGAAGATCGCCGCGATCATCGACGCCAACAAGGTGAAGGGCCTCTTCCAAGGGGCCAGCGCGCTAATAGGAATCGACACGTTCGAACCACTCGAC
>JAYUAM010000761.1:0-3353 GCA_043741295.1 Acidimicrobiia bacterium | reverse complement strand
GTCAGGAGACGAACTCGTACCGGACGCCGACGAGGTCGTACGTCCGCTGCGCTCTCGCATCGCGCGTGAGCAGCACGCGGTCAGCGATCCGCGCCGATTCGCCGACGAGCGCGTCGTACACCATCCCGCCGGCCACGCCGAGCCGGTCGAGCCGGCGCAGTAGTTCGTCCTGCTGTCGCCCGCTGAGCCAGCACCGGGTCGGATACGCCTGCGCCAGCAACGCCTTCACGGTGGCTGCTGTCGCGCGCTGGGCACCGGGCATGCGGGTCAGCACGGAATAGGTCTCGAAGGCGGCGTGACCTGCCAGTGCCGGTCGTCGCCGGGTGGCGACCGATCGGCAGACGGCGTGCGCTTCGTGCGACTCGTCGAGCGACGCCACAGCAACGCTCGTGTCGACCGCCCACGCTCGGCTAGCGCTGGTCGGCGTCACGACGGTTCCGAACGTCATCGTCGGTCAGCGTGCGTCCGCGAACAGCGACGAGCACCGGCCAGCCGTCGACCACACGTGTCGCACGGATCTCGCTCGAACGCGGCTGCAGCCGGATTGCCGCGCCATCGACCACGACGTCGAACTCCGTGTCCGCCTGCAACCCGAGTTCGTCGCGCAGCCGCTTCGGGAGAACGACCCGACCGACCCGATCCATCGTCACTCGCATCTGGCCAGCATAGCCAAGTGTGTCCCAATTTGGGCGCGAAATGGCATCGGTGGCCGGCTCGACCGATCGTGGTCAGGCGAGCGGGCGGATCGCGGCGGTGATGATGCCGCTCGGGATCCAGCTGATCTGCACCGGCATCCCGACGCCGGGTGCCTGCAGGATGAGGTTGTCGCCGAGGTAGAGCGCCTCGTGCGAGAAGTCGTCGTGGAAGAACACGATGTCGCCGCTCCTCACCGTCGCGACGTCGATCGCCGGAAAGGCCGACTTCTGCAGCAACGTGTGGTGCAACAGGCTGATCCCCGCCTTGGCGAAGGCATAGCGCATCAGGCCCGAGCAATCGAACGCGTCGGGGCCGGCATAGCCGAACTTGTACTGCTTGCCGACCTGCGCCTTGGCGGCGGCGATCACCGCGTCGATCTGGCTGTTCCCCGTCGCGACGATGACGCGGCCACCGGGCGGGATCGTGAGCTTCTGGCCCGGCACGATGATGCTCTCGACCGTGAGCGCGTTGGCATTCAGCAGCGCGTCGAGCGTCACGCCAAAGCGAGCGGCGATGGTCAGGGCGAAGTCGCCGGCCTGCACGATGTACACCTGGCTTCCCGGTGCGGGCGCCGGGGTCGGCGCAGCCGGCGCAGCCGTGGCCGCTGGCGATGCGAGCGGTGCGATCACGGCGACGACGACCGCCGGGGCCGCTGGCACACGCCCGCCCGCAGGAATCGCCAGCTTCTGCCCCGGGATGATGACCGACTCAAGGCTGAGGGTGTTCGCCGTCAGCAACGCGTCGATCGAGACGCCCGATCGTCCGGCGATGCCGTAGAGGTAGTCGCCGGCCTGCACGGTGTAGGTACCGGCCACCGACCCGGCCGGTGCCGCGTTCGTGGGCGCCGCGGCGAGAGCCAGCCAGCAGGTGGTGACGGTGAGCGCTGTGACGGTACGCAACACGCGCACGGGGAACCTCCGGAATCGGAGCCCCAACTACCGCCGGGTGAAACATAGCACCCTGACCTGGCCCGATGTGGTCAACATCGCCGTTCGGGCAGACGAGCCGCTCGCACGGCACGGCGACACCCGCGGCCGCTGCTCGACCGCCGGGCCCGGCCGCCGATAACGTTCGCACCATGACGCTCGCCGACGACATCGCCACCGTCAGCGCCCTCACACCCGAGGGCCGCAACGGCCGCCTCAGCATCCCGACACCGCCGACCTTCGACACCATCGAGGGAGAACGCACGCACCGCAAGCAGAAGCTCGCGGGAGCGCTGCGGCTGTTCGGGCGGCTCGGCTTCGGCGAGGGCGTCGCCGGCCACATCACCTGTCGCGACCCGGAGCACACCGATCACTTCTGGGTGAACCCGTTCGGCATGAGCTTCCGCCAGATCCGTGTGTCCGACCTCATCCTGGTGAACCACGAGGGCGAGGTCGTGGTCGGTGACCGGCCCGTGAACCGGGCGGCGTTCGTGATTCACTCGGCGATCCACCGCGCCCGACCCGACGTGATCGCCGCCGCCCACTCGCACTCGATCTACGGCAAGGCGTGGTCGTCGCTCGGTCGCCTGCTCGACCCGATCACGCAGGACGCCTGCGCGTTCTTCGAGGACCACGTCGTGTGCACCGACGGGGGCGGCCGCATCGTGCTCGAGCTCGACGGCGGCAACTCGCTGGCCGAGGCGCTCGGCCCGCACAAGGCCGTCATCCACCGCAACCACGGGCTCGTCACCGTCGGCCAGACCGTGGACGAGGCCGTGTGGTACTTCATCACGATGGAGCGTTCGTGTCAGGCCCAGCTGCTGGCCGAGGCCGCCGGCACGCCGCTGATGATCCCCGAGGACGACGCCCGGTTCACGCGCCAGTGCACCACCGGCCCGTACGCCGGCTGGTTCAATTTCCGGCCGCTGTGGGACGAGATCAGCCGCAGCGACCCCGACCTGTTCGACTGAGCGTTCGGACATCGCCGCGGGCTACTCCCCCGCCGCGCGGCCTTCAGATCTGCAGCAGGCCGACGATGCGTCGGATGGCGCTCCTCGGCATCACTGACGACACCGACGACAGCGCGCGGTAGCCGATACCGGGGATCACGAGCACGTGCCCGGCGGCGACGCCGCGCAGCCCGGCGGCCGCCACGGACTCGGCGCTCATCCACATCCACTTGGGTACTCGCCCGGTCGTGGTCGATCCACTGCGTTCCTGGAACTCGGTGCGCGTGAACCCCGGGCACAGCGCGCTCACCACGACACCACTCCCCCGCAGCTCCTCCGCCATCGCTTCGGTGAGGCTCGTGACGAATGCCTTCGTCGCCGCGTACACGGCGGCGCTCGGCGCCGGTTGAAACCCGGCCACCGACGAGACCTGGAGCACCCACCCGCGTCGCCGCGGGATCATCGTCTCCAGCGCCTCGCTCGTCAGCGCGACGAGTGCGGAGATGTTCAGCTCCACCTGGCCGAGATGGTCCGCCGTCGCGATCTGATGGAAGCGCCCGTCGACGCCGTAGCCGGCGTTGTTCACGAGCAGGTCGATCGGTCGATCGGGATCGCGTAGGCGGGCGATGGTGCGCGCCCGACCGTCGGCGGACTCGAGGTCGGCGACGAGCGGCTCGACAAGATCGGGGAAGCGCGCGGCGAGGGCGTCGAGGCGGTCGCCGCGCCGAGCCACGGCGACCGTCGTCACGCCGGCACCGGCGAGCTGTTCGACGATCGCTGC
>JAYUAM010000760.1:0-1264 GCA_043741295.1 Acidimicrobiia bacterium | reverse complement strand
GCGGATCGACGAGGTCCTCCGCCTGCCCACCGATCTGTTCGACAAGGCGCCGGAGGCGGCGGCGACCCAGCACCTGACCGTGGTGATGACCCGCGACCGCGCCAGCGCCCTGGAACCGAACCGCGACGATCCCGAGCGTTCGATCAAGCGCAGCTTCGCGCTGCCGGCCGAGCGGACGTTCACCGTCCACGGCACCGTGCGCGCCGCTCCGCGCGCCGCCGACGACGTTTTGGGGGGCGTGCTCCCGGTGACCGGAGCGATGGCCTCGGCGTCGGCGCGCCTCGCCGGTGGCCCGGCGACGCGCGGGCAGCTGGCGATCGACGCAGACCCCGCGACGGCGTGGCAGACGCCGATCGACGAGCCCCTGCAGAGCCTGACGATCACGGCGCCGGCGCCGACGACGGTCGACCGCCTCGGTCTCAGCGTGCGGGCCGACGGGCGCCACTCCGTGCCGACCGGGCTAGTGATCAGCGCCGACGGCGGCGCACCGGTGCCGGTCACGGTTCCACCGATCGCCGATGCCTCCGGACGGGACGTCACCGCCGAGGTTGGGGTCGATGTTCCGGCACTGACGGGACGCACGTTCGTCGTCTCGATCACCTCGGTGCGCCGCGTCGCCTCGATCGACTACTTCACCGAGCTCCCCGTCACCCAGCCGGTAGCGATCGCCGAGATCGGGCTGGGCGGCGGGCGATCTCTGCTGCAGGGGGCGGTGGCGCCCGGCGCCGCCGGAACGGCATGCCGCACCGACCTGCTGACCGTCGACGACGAGCCGGTGCCGCTCCGTGTCGTCGGCGACCTTGCCGCGCTCGCCGCCGGTGGCGTGCTCACCGTTGCCGGTTGTGGCGCTCCGCTCGTGCTCGACGCCACCGAGCACGTCGTGCGCACGGCGGTCGGCCGCAACCTCGGGCTCGACATCGACCGCCTCGTGTTCGACGCCGTGGCACCGCCGCCGCCCACCGGCGGAGGCGGCGGCACCGCCGGGCCGGCCGGAGACACCGCCGCCCAGGCGATGAGCTTCCGGCCCGGCGCCGTGCCCGCCCAGGGCACGACACCCGCGCCGAAGATCACGATCCTTGCCGCCGGGCTGACGTCGTACCGGCTCTCGGTCGCCGCGACCCGGGCACCGTTCTGGTTGCTGCTCGGCCAGAGCCGCAACCCGGGTTGGCATGCCGAGATCGGCGGTCGCGATCTCGGGCCGAGCACGCTCGTCAACGGCTACGCCAACGGCTGGTTCGTCTCGGTACCGGCGACGGGCGGCCCG
>JAYUAM010000759.1:0-1265 GCA_043741295.1 Acidimicrobiia bacterium | reverse complement strand
GCCACGGCGGCGCGAAGTACGGCCGACCGTGGGCGACGAGTGCGGCGCGCTCGAGCTCGTCGGCCTGGAACGTGACCACGGTCGCCGGGCCGCACAGTCCAGCCGCACGGGCGTAGGCCGGTGGTCAGCGATCGGTGATCTGTACGACATGGGCGAACGTCGTCTGATGGACCCGCCAGCTCGTGCCGGTCCACGCGTCATGTTCGACGCTGTCGGCGAGCGGGACGCAGATCGAGCGGACACGCTCGACGAGGTGGGCGGGAGGTGACGGGTGTTCCGGCATCGGCAAGAAGCTCCCACGCCACACCCGGAGCAGCCGGTCAGACGAGTGCCAACGACCGCAGGGCGAGGCCGAGCCCGACCACGACGACCAGGGCCGCGGTGGCGTAGGGAGCGAGGCGAGTCCATCGGCGGGCGAGGAGGCGGGCGCGGCCGGGCGCCTCGCCGGCGCGCCGTTGGTAGCGGTCGCGCAACCTCACGAGCAGGATGCCGGCCAGCGTGAGGGTGGTCGCCATGCCGAGCCCGTAGGCGATCACGAGCACGACACCGAACACGGTGCGCCCGAGGGCGATCGCCGACAGCAGCACGACGAGCGCCGACGGGCTGGGAACGAGGCCGCCAGCGATCCCCATGCCGACGAGCCCGCGCCGCGACACGACCGACGTGGCATCCGCCCGCTCGTCGGCGGGGACCGTGACGCGCTGTGGGGCGACGACGAGCGGTCCGGCCCCGTGACCCCTGCCGTTGAGCGGCTCGCGCCCGTGATCGTGGTCGTGATCGTGATCGTGCCCGTGATCGTGATCGTGTCCGTGAACGTCGTGATCGTGAACGTCGTGATCGTGCGGGCCGTGGGTGTGCCCGCCCGGGCCGTGGACATGGCCGCCCCAGCTCAGCTGGCGGTGGCGCAGGGCAGCGCGCAGCAGGCTCAGCCCGAGCACGGCGATGAGCAACCCGCTCACGACGCCGAGCCAGCCGAGCACGACCTCACCGGCGAGCGTCGTCGACACCGATAGAGCGAGGCCGAGCACGAGCACACCACCGGTGTGCGTCGCCGTCACCGTCGCGCCGACGAGCACGGCGTCGCGCACGGATCCCTGGCGCCCGGCGATGTAGGCGGCCATCACCGTCTTGCCGTGGCCGGGCAGCACCGCGTGCGACGCGCCTAGCAGAAGTGCGAGGGCGATCGCGACGAGGCCGATGCCGACGGTCAGTTGGCGGC
Organism: Acidimicrobiia bacterium; assembly: GCA_043741295.1. Classification (GTDB taxonomy): domain Bacteria; phylum Actinomycetota; class Acidimicrobiia; order Acidimicrobiales; family Ilumatobacteraceae; genus JAYUAM01. The sequence goes on along the minus strand of JAYUAM010000759.1, from coordinate 46 downwards.
GGCCGGCAAGATCGTTGAACCCCCGGTTGATCCGCTCGACGACGCC
>JAYUAM010000758.1:0-1266 GCA_043741295.1 Acidimicrobiia bacterium | reverse complement strand
CCTGCGGGTGTTCGAGGCGTCGCGCAGGCACGGCGTGCTCGAGGAGCCCCAGCTCCGCCTGCTGTCCGGTGCGATCGAGTTCCGTGAGCGCGCCACCGCGGAGGTGATGACGCCGGTCGCTCGGGTCGACGCCGTGCCGGAGAGCACGACGGTGGCGGACCTGGAGCGACGTTTCGTCGACAGCGGCCGCTCGCGGCTCCCGGTCTATCGGCGCGACCTCGACGACGTGATCGGCTTCGTGCACGCCAAGGACCTCGTGCCCATCGGCAGTGTCGAACGGACCGAGCCAATCCCGGCGCGCCTCATCCGCCGGCTGCTCGTCGTGCGTTCGACGCGCAACCTCGGCGACGTGCTGCTGGCGATGCAGCGATCGCGCGTCCACCTGGCCCTGGTCGTCGATCGCGACGGGCGAACCGACGGTCTTGTGTCGCTGGAGGACGTGCTCGAATCGCTCGTCGGGCAGATCGCCGACGAGACCGACAAGGCACCCGGCAACGGAGCAGCGTCGTGAGCGTCGCGGCCTGCGACGCACTCGTCGCCGCGCTTCGGCCGGTGCTCGCCCCGTTCGGGATCGACGAGGTGCACGCCGCAACCCAGTTGTCGGGCGGGGCGTCGCGCCAGACCTATTCGGTCGACGTTCGCAGCGTCAACCGCGACGCCCCCCGGCTGGTGGTGCAGGTGGCGGCGGAGGGCTACGAGCACTCGATGGAGCAGGAGGCCGCTGTGCTGCGGGTGGCCGCCGCGGCCGGCGTCCCCGTGGCCGAGGTGGTCACGGCGTCGGACGACCCGTCGACGCTCGGCGCGCCGTACCTGGTGCTTGCCCACGTGGCGGGCGAGACCATCGCGCGGCGCATCCTGCGCGACGAGGTGTTCGGGCCGGCCCGCGCCGCGCTCGCCGGCCAGCTCGGGCGCGCGCTCGGCAAGCTCCACCGCGTCGACACTGGTTCTCCGGCGGGGCGCGCTCTGGCGGCGGGCGCGGCCGGACTCGGCGGCCTCGAACACGTCGACCCGCTCACCCGGTACCGCGAGGTGCTCGACGAACTGGGCGAGCCGCACCCGACGTTCGAGCTCGCGTTCCGTTGGCTGGAGCGGACCCGGCCACCGGGCGCCGGGCGCGTCTCGCTCGTGCACGGCGACGCCCGGCTCGGCAACCTCATCGTCGACCGGTCGGGTCTTGCCGCCCTCATCGACTGGGAGCTGGCTCACCTCGGTGACCCGCTGGAGGACCTCGGCTGGCTGTGCACCGTCGCCTGGCGGTTCGGCGGT
>JAYUAM010000757.1:0-17485 GCA_043741295.1 Acidimicrobiia bacterium | reverse complement strand
AGCCTGCAGGTGAGGCAACCACTTGGCCCAGTCCCACGCCGGGCTGTGCGCCTCGCTCGTGAGCACGAGCATCGGTGTATCGGCCGGGCCGTGGTGGGTGGCGAGCTGCACGAGCAACGAGCGGGCGACGGCGAGCGCGGCCTCACGATCGCCGACGATGCCGACCACGCCGTCGTCGGCGAGCGCCAACCCCACCGGTGCCTCGGTGATGGTTCGATGACGGTCGAGCACGACCACGAGGTCGGGATCGGGAGATCCGGACGGCGCCCGGTCGAGCGGCGGATCCCACGGCACGGTGCCGAGCCCGACTCGCAGGCGCAGGAAGTCTGCGTGCCCCGGCCTCCGCTCCCACATACGCGTCGACGGCGTGGTCGCCCGGCGCGTCACCTCGGCCGCGTGCGGCAGCGACGCCAGCAACCAGGAGCGCTGCCGCGCCGCGGCGCCGCCGAGATCGCGGTCGAGCTGAGCGAGCTCGTCCCGGTAGCGGGCCGCTTGCTTGCGCTTCGAGCGGGCATGGCTGCGCCGCTGCGTGATCTGGTTCACGCCCATCATCAACGGGCTCACGATGGTGATCAGCAGGAACGCCGGGTTCGACCGGTTGAGGGCGTAGAAGGCGGCGCCGGTGGCGAGCGGGGTGAGCAACATCACGACGTTGAACGGCGGTTTGCCGCTCCGCCGGTGCGGCGCGTCCGGCGCGCGTAGCCGAGCGGCGTCGTCGGGGTCGAGCCGGCGCGGCGGGCGGTTGAACAGCACCGTGGCTCCGGCGCCGACCTGCCGCGCCGGGTCGTAGCCGACCGGACGGTCGACCGGCGGCACCGGTTCGAGCATGAGGTGCATCGCGCCAAGCCGCACGACGGCGCCCGGGTCCACCACTGCATCGACGGTGGCGACGACCGCTTGATCGCCGATCCACGTGCCGTTCGTGGATCCGAGGTCGCGCACCGTCAGACGCCCGTCGGGCGCCACGTCGAAGCGGGCGTGTTCGGACGACACCGTCGTGCTCGACAACGGGATCTGCATCCGGCCCCGACCGGCGACGAACCCACCGGGTACCGCCGGCACCGCGAGGCCGGCATCGAGCCCGCCGATCACAGCGAAGCGGCGCGGCAGCGGGTCCACCCCGAGCGATGACGCAACGGCAGGCAGCGACGCCGTCGGCGGCGGACCGATGCGCAGCACGCTGCCCCGGGCGAGACCCGACTCGTGCAGCGCCGTATCGGCGTCCACCGTGCGCCCGTCGATCGCCGCCGGCGTGTCGGCCGCAAGTCCAAGCGCCTCGAGCAGATCGGCGATGCCGGCGTCGGGATGGTTCACCCGTACGTCGACCTCGTGCTGACGACCACCCTGCTCAACGACGATCTGCATGCGTCCCCGACCTCGACCAAGCGTGCGACGGGACGGCTCCCGCGATCGTGCTGCGACCGCCGCCAGCCTAGGCGAGCACGATCGATGCGCTACCGCTCAGGCGGCAATGCCTGGACCGGCGATGACGAACGCGAGCTTCCCCGTGCCGCACTCGACGGCCGCGCCGCCGAGATCGAGCAGCGCATCGTACGGCCCGAGATCGGTCGCGGCGGCGTGGGCCCGCGTCAGGGCAACGGCCGCCACCGCACCGGCGACCGCGGCCGGGCCCGTGACGACCGAGAGCCGCACCGAAGCGCGTCCACGACGGACCATCAGGTTGAGGTCACGCACCGGACCATCGACCAACCGACCCGACGTCACCGCTCCCCCGTCGAACACGACGACGGCGTCCGGTCGGCACGCAACGTCGATGCCGTCGACGGTGAGGACCATCCCGATGCCGTCGACCACCACGAGCTGGCGGACGACCTCGGGGAACGCCGAGAACGGCCCGTCCCCGGCAACCGTGGCAAGCGAGAGCCGCCAGTCCCAGTCGAGCGGATCGCCACCGACCACGATCTCCATCGTCACGCCAGCACCGTTGCGCCACGGCACGGCGCGGTGCTCCCCGACCCGTTGGAACCGCATCGTGCGCACGGTAGACGGACGCGGTCCCTGGGACGCGCAGCGGTTGTCGGATGGGGCGGCCTCGTCACCGTCGGCACACGGTTCAAGACCACGTCGGAACCGAGCGGCACGACGCTGCCCGGCCCGTACGTCGGCACGACCAAAGGGGCGCGTCGCCGCCTCGGAACGCTCACGATCGGCATCGGCGAGGCGGGTGCGCGGTAGCCGCGTCAGGCGAGGGTGGGACCGGTGACGCAGATGGCGGGAAGGACCACGCTCGTCGAACCGTGGAGCACCTCGTCGGCGAGGTGGTCCATCGCCGTCGGTCCGCCGTTCACGATGACCACCGTGGCCCCTGCCGCCCGGGCCCGCGGCACCATGTTGGCCACGGGGTACACCTGCAGGGTCGAGCCGACGGCGAGCAACAGGTCGCCCTCCTCGGCGACTCGCAACGCCCGGTCGATGACAACGGCTACGAGCGGCTGACCGAACGAGATCGTCGCCGACTTCACGATGCCGCCGCAGAGCAGACACGCCGGGTCGCTCTCACCGGCGCGCACGCGGTCGAGCATCGTCTCCATCGGGCCCTCGTCGTGACACGACCAGCACACGTAACGGCGCATCGTGCCGTGCACTTCCATTACCTTGTCTGGGGTCGTGCCGGCGCGCTGGTGGAGCTCGTCGATGTTCTGCGTGACGAGCGCGTGGAGCTTGCCGCGCCGCTCCAGCTGCACGAGTGCCTCGTGACCGGCATTCGGGCGCGCTGACCAGGCCGGCGAGTGGATGCGGGTCTGCCAGGCCAGCTGCCGCACCTCGGGGTCGTTCAGGTAGTGCGTGATGTGCGACGTCTTCTCCGCTTTCGGGTTCTTCGTCCACACCCCGTTCGGCCCCCGGAAGTCGGGGATGCCCGAATCGGTCGAGATGCCGGCCCCCGTGAGCACCACAACCCGCTCGGCCGAGTCGACGAGCGCCGCCACGCGCGCGAGGTCGACGGCGTCAGGCTCGGGGTGCTCGCTCGTCGCATCCATCACAGCTCGTACGGATCGAGCTCGATCTCGGCGAAGCACGGCCCGCGAACGGCGAGGTTATCGGTGGTCCAGGTGTTCGTCGTGGCATCGAAGGTCCAGGTCTCGTCATGGAAGCGGAACTTGGTCGCTGAGCTGTTCATCTCGTGCGCTCCAATCCGGATGCTCCTGGTTCCGTCAGCGGAAACGATGCGGTCCGGGTCGGGGACGCCCGTACGATGGTGCAGGTCGGAGTACCGCCCCTCGCCGAGGAAATCGTTCCACACCAGCGTCGCCTCTGTCGGCTTGAGCGGCCCGGCACGAAGCACCGTCCGACGCCGACGGCGGCCGCAGTCGGTGGGATCGAGGTCGGTGGTGGGGTCGTTCCACGCGTGGTGGTGGTGGGGGTTGGCGGCCCCTGCTCGGCCAGCGACGTGGGCGAGCGGGTCGGGCGACTGCTCCGTCGGAACCGTCGGTGCCATCGCCGCCGAACTTCTACCCGACGGCCTGACGGCGGGCCGGGATCGCACCGGGCGGAACCGCGGGTCGCCGACCCGGAGGGTTAGGGTTTCGCCGTGGCCCACGACGACGAACCCGACCTGACCGACGCCGAGGCGGCCGACGTGCTCGGTGACGGCGACCCCGATCCGCGTACGGCAACCTACTTCGAGCCGTTCCTCGCGCGGGCGCGTACGCTGCTCGGCCGCGAGGACAACGCCGCCGCGCTCGACGATCTCGCCTCGCGCTCCCAGCGCCGGCTGACCGAGTCGCGCGACCCGTTCATCATGAACGTGCGAGATCGCGCCGACCCGCTCTGCCGTCTGGTCAAAGCTCACGCCGCCGGCCTCGCACCGAAGGCCTCGCCCGAGTCGATCGAACTGGCCGTCGCCTCGCTCGTCTACCTCCTGAGCCCCACGGACCAGATCCCCGACTCGCACCCTGCGGGCCAGTCAGACGATGCCGCCGTCCTCGCCTACGCCGCACGCGTCGCCGCCGCCGACATCTCGCTCACGCTCGACTGACGCGCCGACCCGACGACGGGTGGCACCGCGCCGGGACGGCTCTCCAGGCAGATCGCATCATCGCCTTCCGAAACGGACCCTGTCGCGCACACGCACTGCTGCAGGACCGCGCTTCCCCGTGATCGGCCTTCGCGCCCACCCCGCACGCCGTTTCCCCCGGAGGCCCCATGTCCGCCACGATCGCCGAAGCCGAGAACATCTTCCCGTACGACTCCATGGCCGTGCTCCCGTGGAACGACCCCGTGATCGACCCGCTCGGGTACGACCCGCGGGCCGCCTACGTGGAGCACTTCTGGCTCGGCATCCTCGGTCCGTCGAGCATCTGGCTGCTGCGCCGCATCGCCGTCGGGTTCGACACGTGGCCGGACGGGTTCGAGATCGATCTGGCCGAGACGGCGGCCGCGCTCGGCCTCGGCACCAACGGACGCAACAGCCCCTTCAGCCGTACTCTTCACCGCCTCATCCAGTTCGGCATGGCCCAACCGGCCAGCTTCGGGCTCGCTGTGCGCCGCCGACTGCCGCCGCTCACGACCCGCCAGGTGAGCCGCCTGCCCCAACGCATCCAGGACGCCCACCACGTCTGGATCGACCAGGACGACTCGGCCAGCCGCATCCACATCGACCGCCAGCGGGCCCGCACCATCGCCCGCGACCTGCTCACCTTCGGCGACCCCACCGACCAGGTGGAGCACCACCTGCGTGCCCTCGGAGTCCACCCGGCCGTCACGGCGGACGCCCTGCGCTGGGCCCTCGACCACACCACCGACGAACCGGGCTGCTACGACCTCGCCGGCGACGCCGCCTGACGAGCCATCTCGTAGCGATGCCTAGCCCGACTAGGCTAAGGCGGGTGATGGTGAACATGCACGAAGCCAAGTCCACGCTCTCCCGCCTGGTCGAACGCGTCCTCGCCGGCGAGGAGGTCATCATCGCCAGAGCCGGGCGGCCTGTGGCCCGGCTGGTGCCCTTCGCGCTCGAGCGGCAACCGCGTCGCTCGGGGGCGCTCGCCGGCCGGATCACGATCGCATCCGACTTCGACGACACGCTGGCCGAGGTCATCGCCGACTTCGAGGGCCTCGCGTGAGGTTGCTGCTGGACACGCACGTCGCCCTGTGGTGGCTGGCCGGGACGTCGCTCGCGCCGGCTACCGCCGACGCGATCGCCGACGCCACCAACGAGGTGTTCGTGAGCGCGGCGTCGGTGTGGGAGGTCGAGATCAAGTCAGCCCTCGGCAAGCTGAAGGTAGACGCCGACTTCGTCGCCACGCTGCGAGCGGAACAGATCGATCCGCTCCCCATTGCGTGGGCCCACGCCGTCGAGGCCGGCAGGCTGCCCGCACATCACCGTGACCCGTTCGACCGGATGCTCGTCGCCCAGGCCCGCGTCGAGCGCCTGACGCTCGTCACGCGCGACGAACGCTTCGGCGCCTACGACGTCGCCCGGCTCACCGCTTGACGCGGACGCGACCGGCACCGGGTCAGACGATCAGCTGACCGGCGCGAACTTGTCGAGCAGTTCGAGGAAGGTGCGCACGCCGTAGGCCGTAGCACCCTTGGTGAGCCAGCCTTCGTCGCTGTCGGAGTTCATCGGGCCGGCGATGTCGAGGTGCGCCCACGGCGTGGTGCCGACGAACTCCTTCAGGAACAGCCCAGCGGTCAGCGCACCGCCGTAGGGCCCGCCGATGTTGCGCATGTCGGCCACGTTCGAGTCGAGGAGCTTGCGGTACTCGGCCGGCAGCGGGAGCTGCCACAGGCGCTCGTCGGCCCGGCCGGCGGCGGCGGTCACCTGGTCGACCCAGCCCTGCTCGTTGCCCATCACCGCGGCGTACTTCGGGCCGAGGGCGCCCATCGCCGCGCCGGTGAGCGTGGCGATGTCGACGATGGCGTCGGGCGCTTCCTCCACCGCCAGCGACAGGCCGTCGGCGAGCACGAGGCGGCCCTCGGCATCGGTGTTGTGGATCTCGACCGTCTTGCCGTTGCGGATCGTCAGCACGTCGCCGAGCTTCATCGCACTGCCCGATGGCATGTTGTCGGTGCAGCACATCCAGCCGGTCACCTTCACCTTCGGCTTCAGCGTCTTCAGCGCGCTCATCGCCGCCAGCACCACCGCGGCGCCCGTCATGTCCATCTTCATCATCACATGCATGCCGTCGGACGGCTTCAGCGAGATGCCCCCCGAGTCGTACATCACGCCCTTGCCGACGAGCGCCACGTGCCCGCGCGCCGCGCCGCGTGGCGTGTAGACGAGCTTCACAAGACGGGGCGGTTCGACCGATCCCTTGTTCACGCCGAGCAGTCCGCCACAGCCCATCTCGGCGAGCGCGTGCTCGTCGTACACCGTGACCTCGAGCCCGTTGGCCGCACCGAGCTCGATCGCCTGCTCGGCGATGTCCCGTGCATTGAGATGGGCGGGCGGTGTGTTCGCCAGCTCGCGGGCGAGGCACACCGCACCACCGGTGACGGAACCCCGCTGGGCGCCGGCGTCGAGGGCGGCCATGCGGTTCGGCGACCCGGTGAGCGTCACCGTGGTGATCGCCGACGCCGACTTGTCGGCCTTCAGGCGCGTGAACTTGTACGACGCCAGGCCGATGCCTTCGGCCACCGCCTGCGCCGCGGTACGGCCGTCGACACCTTCGACATCGGCCAGCGAGGTGGCGAGGTGCGTACCCTTCGACGCCGCCCGGGCGAGTGCGGCCGCGGCGTTGCGCAAGACGGCGGCGTCGACCGACGATCGCTCGCCGATGCCGACCGCCACCTGAAGCGGACCGGCGGCGGCCGGCACGCCGACCGCCTGGCCGACCTTGCCGTCGAACCCCATCGCGGCCAACGTTGCGCGGGTGACCCCGAGCCCACGCGGCACCGGGCCGTCGGTGGCCACCGGTACGCCGACCACGTCGGCGGATCGAGGGGTGGATCGGGCGACGTTGAAGGCGACGGGCATGGCCGGCCACGTTACCGGTGTGCGCCGGCGGTGCCTCAGCCGGTTCCGGGCCTGTCTACGAGCGGTGACCGGGCGCGGCGTCCTTCGCCGGGCGGCTCTCGCCGTCCTGCCAGCGGGCCAACGTCCACAACAGGTCCGAGAGCCGGTTGAGGTACGGCACGACGAGCGACGGCGACTCGGCCGCCCCCAAGGCATGGCGCTCGGCCCGCCTCACGACCGTACGGGCGAGGTCGAGCCACGCCGATGCCTGCGACTCGCCGGGGAGCACGAACTCGGTCGGTGGATCGAACCGTTCACTCACGTCGTCGATGAGGAGCTCGAGGCGCGTCACCATCGCCGAAGTCACCGAGCTCGTGCCGGGAGCGAGCTTGTGCCGGTTCGCCGGCGCGGTGGCCAGTTCGGCCATGAGCACATAGAGCTCGCGCTCGATCTCGACGAGCAGCCCGTCGAGCTCGGTACCGCGCCCGGTCGCGACGCGGGCGAGCCCGAGCACGGCCTGCGCCTCGTCGACCGTGCCGTAGGCCCTCGGCAGCTCGCTGTCCTTGCGCACCCGCCCGCCGTAGAAGAGCCCGGTGCTGCCGTCGTCGCCGGCCTTGGTGTAGATCCGTTCGCGGGCCATGCTTCGAGGCTAGGCGCCGACGGGAGATTTCACGATGACGCTCACCTTCGGTGCCACCTCGTCGACGACGCAGGCGGCGAAGACGACGACGGCGATGCCGCTGAAGGCGAGGCCGAGGCCGCCGAGGGCGAAGAACATCATCGCCGTGACCAGCGTGATGGCAGGACCGATGACGATCGATCGGCGATGCAGCGGCCGCATGAACACCACGACGTCCAACGTCTGGTACGCCAGCAGGGCGATGAGCACGAGCGAACCGGTGGACCCCGACGGGTGGAGCCCGAAGGCCAACAGCACGATCGGCAGACCACCGACGACGACGCCGATGTAGGGCACGGCGCTGCCGAGCAGGACGACCAACGCCAGCACTGTGTGACCCGGCACACTCGCCAGGCGGCACAGGACGTAGGCGAACAGTCCGGCCACGATGCCGAGCCCGAGCCGGCCGACGAGGTAGGTCCAGGCCCGCTTGTAGGCGCGGTGGACCAGCCCGGTCACCTGCCGTCGACGGGACTCGTCCTGGATCTGGCCGAGCGCGCCGTTGACCATGCGGCCGCCGTAGAGCACGAGGAAGATCGACAGCACGATGTTGACCAGGACCGTGGCGCCCCGCGTCGCGTTCCGGCGCACCGCTGCGGTGCCGCGCCCCCCGGCGAGTTGACGAGGCAGCGCAGCGAGAAGGTCGTCGACGCGGGCCGAGAGTTGGAAGTCGGTGGCCGCCTTCCCGAACCGCGTCGACGTCTCGATGCGCTGAGCCGCCTCGGGCAGCACGCGCGACAGGCGCGACTGCTCGGACCGTACGTCGCCGACCACGGTGTACGTGATCCCGCCGACGACGGCGGTGATACCGGCGAGTGTCACGAGCACGGCGAGCACCCTCGGGATACGGCGGCCGAGACGGGCGACAAGGGGGTGCACGGCGGCGGCGACCACGGTGCAGCGCAGCGCCCACACGGCGATGCCCAGCGACCGGTCGACGACGTTACGGGTGGCGAGACCGAGAGCGATGATGCCGATGACGACGAGGAGGGAGCGGTACGACAGCCGGACCGCGAGCACGGATCGCCGCCCGGCCGCCAGCGGCCCCGGCTCCAGCGGTCCAGGCGGCCCAAACCCCGGCGTCGCGGACGCCGGCGTCGCGGACGCGGGCGGCCCGGACCCCGGCGTGGCAGAGGCCGGCGGCGACGGGAGGGAGGTCGTCGCGTCGGGTGCTACGGGGTCGACCTCCACGGCGCCTACCGTATCGAGGTGACCGAAGACGCGCCTGGCGCTGGTACGACTCGACGGAGCCGACCGCACACGGTCGATCTCGATGCGCGGTCGGTCGCGCTGGTCGTCGCTGCCGCGCTCGCGCTCTCTGCCGGGCTCGCGATGCTGCGCCAGACGCGCGTGGTGCTCACGTGGATCGTCATCGGCACGTTGCTCGCCCTCGCGCTCGACCCCGTGGTCGCCGGCATCGAGCGGCGTCTCCGCGTGCGCCGCGCCATCGCGCTCGGCATCGTCATTGCCGGGCTCATCGGCGCCGCCAACCTCGTCGTCATCGCCGTCGCCCCCGCGGCCACCCGCGAGGCGGCGAAGTTCAGCACGGAACTGCCCCGCGTCGTCAACCGGTTGGGAGAGCTGCCGATCGTCGGGCCGCGGTTGGCGCGCGCCGATGCCCCCCGCCAGGTGAGCGACTGGCTGCAGTCGTTGCCCTCGCGACTGTCGAACGACCCCCGGCCGATCGAGGCGTTCACCCGCGCCGCGCTCGGCGGCGCCCTCGCCGCGTTCATGACGATCCTGGTCGCCGTCGTGCTCCTGCTCGACGGGCGACGCCTGCTCCTGCAGTTGCGACGGCTCGTGCCCGAGGACCAGCACGACCGGTTCGAGCGCGTGGCCGACATCACCTACCGCACGGTGGGTCGCTACTTCGCCGGCAGCTTGTTCCTGTCGACGCTCGTGGGCATCTGCATGCTCATCGCCGGGCTGGTACTCCGGGTGCCGCTCATCCCGATCGTGGCGTTGTGGGCCGCGGTCACCAACCTCATCCCGCAGATCGGCGGGTTCCTCGGTGGCTCGGCGTTCGTGCTGCTCGGCCTGACGCGCAGCCCGGGCACCGCCGTCGCCTGCCTCGTCTACTTCCTGATCTGGCAACAGATCGAGAACCACGTGCTGCAGCCGACGATCATCGGCGACGCCGTCGACCTCTCACCGCCGGCAACGATGCTCGCCGCGCTCGTCGGCGGGGCGACGGCGAGCGTGCCGGGCGCGCTGGTCGCCGTGCCGCTGCTCGGCGTGGCGAAGCAGGTGTACTTCGCCTTGCACGGCACGGCGACACCCCTGCGCAAGGACCGCAAGCGTCGGCGATTGCTCGGTCCGCGGGTGCTGAGCCACGTGCCCCACCGTCGCCCGGCGGCAGCGCCGCGGCCACCGGCCCCCGACCCGTAACCGCGCGGCCGGTAATCTCTACGCCATGGTTCGTCAGCCCTACCTCAACGCCGTCGCCGAGCGCGTGGTCGTGTTCGACGGCGCGGCGGGCACGAACCTCCAGCTGCTCCCGTTGCACGCCGACGACTTCGGTGGGTCGGCGCTGGAAGGCTGCTACGAGGTGCTCGGCGTCACGCGGCCCGACGTGGTCGCCGAACTGCACGACAGCTTCCTCGCTGTCGGGGTCGACTGCGTGCAGACGAACTCGTTCGGGGCGTTCGACGTGGTGCTCGCCGAGTACGGCATCGCCGATCGCGCCCACGAGCTGAACGTCGCCGCCGCTCGGGTCGCTTGCGAGGTGGCGCACGGCTACGAGGTCGATGGCCGCACGCGGTGGGTGGCGGGCTCGATCGGTCCGGGCACGAAGCTGCCGAGCCTCGGCCACATCGGGTTCGGCGCGCTGCGCGACGGCTACCAGGTGCAGGCCGCCGGCCTGCTCGAAGGCGGCGTCGACCTGTTCGTCGTCGAGACGTGCATGGATCTGTTGCAGGCGAAAGCGGCGATGATCGCCTGCCGGCGGGCGATGGCCGCCACCGGTCGCCAGGTACCGATCCAGCTGCAGGTCACCGTCGAGACCACGGGCCGCATGCTCGTCGGCTCCGAGATCGGCGCCGCGCTCGCCTCGCTCGGCGCGATGAAGCCCGACGTGTTCGGCATGAACTGCGCCACCGGGCCGGCGGAGATGCAGGAGCACCTCCGCTACCTGTCCAAGCACAGCCCGTTCCCGATCAGCGTGCTGCCCAACGCCGGCCTGCCCTCGATCGTCGACGGTCGCACGCACTACGACCTCACGCCCGCCCAGCTCGCCGAGTTCCACGCCCACCACGTGCGTGACCTCGGCGTATCGGTGGTCGGCGGGTGCTGCGGCACGACGCCCGAGCACCTGAAGGCGGTGATCGACGCGCTGGCCGGCGTGCAGCTCGCACCGCGCCACCCGGTCGTGGAGCCGTCGGTCAGCTCGATCTACTCGCCGGTTCCCATCGAGCAGGACCAGAGCTTCCTCATCATCGGCGAGCGCACGAACGCCAACGGCTCGAAGGCGTTCCGTGAGGCGTTCCTGGCCGCCGACTGGGACAGCTGCACGAAGATGGCCACCGAGCAGATCAAAGAGGGCGCCCACGTGCTCGACGTCTGCGTCGACTACGTCGGCCGTGACGGCACGGCCGACATGGACGAGATCGCCCGCCGTTTCGCCACCCACGCCAGCGTGCCGCTCGTGCTCGACTCCACCGAGCCGCCGGTGATGGAGGCCGGGCTGCGCCACATCGGTGGGCGCGCCATCCTCAACTCGGCGAACCTCGAAGACGGCGAGCACGACGGCTCGCGCCTCGACCGCGTGATGCGCCTCGCCGCCGACTACGGCGCGGCCGTCATCTGCCTGCTCATCGACGAGCGCGGGCAGGCCCGCGACGTCGAGTGGAAGATGGAGGTCGCCCACCGCATCCACCAGATCGCCGTCGAGCGCTACGGCCTGTCGGCCTGCGACCTGATCTTCGATGCGCTCACCTTCCCGCTCTCCACCGGCGACAACGCGCTGCGTCGCGATGCGATGCACACGATCGAGGCGATCCGCCGCATCAAGCACGAGATCCCCGGCGCGTACACCACCCTCGGCGTGTCGAACGTGAGCTTCGGTCTCAACCCGGCGGCCCGCCACGTGCTCAACAGCGTGTTCCTGCACGAGTGCGTCGACGCCGGGCTCGACTCAGCGATCGTGCACGCCGGCAAGATCGTGCCGCTCAACCGCATCCCCCACGAGCAGCTCGATGTCTGCCTCGACCTGATCTACGACCGACGCTCCCCCGACTACGACCCGTTGATGAACCTGCTCGACGTGTTCGCCGACGTCAAGAGCATCAAGACGGTGAAGGAGGACCGCTCGCACTGGCCGCTCACCGAGCGGTTGAAGCACCGCATCATCGACGGCGACCGCGATGGTCTCACCGACGAGCTCGATCACGCGCTCGACGAAGGGTGGGCGCCGCTCGACCTGGTGAACGACGTGCTCCTCGACGGCATGCGCGTGGTCGGCGATCTGTTCGGCTCGGGCCAGATGCAGCTGCCGTTCGTGCTGCAGTCGGCCGAGACGATGAAGATGGCCGTGTCGCACCTGGAGCCGCACATGGAGAAGGTCGGCGGCTCCACGGCCAAGGGCAAGCTCGTGCTCGCCACGGTGAAGGGTGACGTGCACGACATCGGCAAGAACCTCGTCGACATCATCCTCACGAACAACGGCTACGAGGTGCACAACCTCGGCATCAAGGTGCCGATCGCCGAGATGATCGCCAAGTTGCGCGAGACCGACGCCGATGCCGTCGGCATGAGCGGCCTGCTCGTGAAGTCGACGCTGATCATGCGCGACAACCTCGAAGAGCTGAACGCCCAGGGCATCGACCAGGTGCCCGTGCTGCTCGGCGGTGCCGCCCTCACCCGCAGCTACGTCGAGCGCGACCTGCGCGAGGTCTACAAGGGGCGCGTGTTCTACGGGCGCGACGCGTTCGAGGGTCTGCACACCATGGACAAGCTCATGGAGATGAAGCGCAGCGGCCAGTGGGACCCGGACTTCGGGCGGGTGCCGACCGGTCGGGTGCTGCCGAAGCGCAGCGTGGCCGTCGAGGGTGCGGATGCGCCGGCGCGGCCGAAGCGGGCGCCCGATGTCGCCGTCGACAACCCCGTGTTCCGCCCGCCGTTCCTGGGAACCCAGGTGGTCAAGGGCCTCTCGCTCGACGACCTCGCCGCCTACATCAACGAGACGGCGCTGTTCCGCAACCAGTGGCAGTACCGGCCGGAGCAGGTACCCGCTGGATCGACCGGTTCTGGGGGTGGCGAGCCGGGAACGACGCGCACCGAGACCGACGACGAGTTCAAGGCCCGCATCCGGCCGCAACTGCGTGCCCATCTCGCCGCGGCGAAGGCGTCGGGCGTGCTCGTGCCGCAGGTCGTCTACGGCTACTTCGCCGCGAACGGTGACGGCGACGACCTCGTCGTGTGGTCCGACGAATCGCGCACGCGCGAGCTCGCTCGCTTTCATTACCCGCGCCAGAGCGAGGCGCCGTTCCTGTGCATCGCCGACTTCTTCCGCCCGCTGCACCTCGACGGCGGCGAGCGCGGCGAGGTCGACTACGCGGCGTTCCACATCGTCACGATGGGCAGCACGGTGAGCGAGGAGACAGCCAAACTTTTCGCCGCCGACCGCTACCAGGAGTACCTGCTGCTCCACGGACTCGGCGTCGAGATGGCCGAAGCGCTGGCCGAGTACTGGCACCACCGCATCCGCAGCGAGTGGGGGTTCGTCAACGAGGACGGGCCGTCGATGGCCGGCCTGTTCCGCCAGCAGTACCGCGGCGGCCGCTATTCGTGGGGCTACCCGGCGTGCCCCGACCTCGAGGACAACGCCACCGTCGCTCGCATCCTCGGCGCCGGACGTCTCGGCATCGAGGTCAACGAGGACACCGGCTGGCAGTACCAGCCCGAGCAGTCGACGAGCGCGCTCATCTGCCACCACCCCCAATCGAAGTACTTCGTCGCCCGCTGACTGCTCGGTAGTGTGCCCACATGGGCTTGATCGGATGGGTCGTGATGGGGCTGATCGTCGGATCGGTCGCGCAGTCGGTCGTCGGCGTCGAGAAGCGCGGCTGCCTGTTCACCATCCTGGTGGGCGTGCTCGGCGCGGTGATCGGCGGGGCGCTGTTCAACAGCGTGAGCAGCACGAAGCGCACGATGGAGTTCAACCTCGGCTCGATGTTCGTCGCCTTCATCGGCGCCGGGCTGCTCTGCCTCGTGCTGCGGGCGGTGCAACGCCCGCGGCTCGGGCGTCGCTGACGCCCGGCTACGGCGCCATCTATCGCGACGTCAGAAGGCGCCGAGGATGTCGACGACGAACACCAACGTGTCGGTGCCGGAGATGCCGGCCCGGGCGTTCCCGTTCGTGCCGTACCCCTTGTCTGGCGGGATCACCAGGAGCACGCGACTGCCGATCTTCTGGCCAACGAGCGTCTCGTCCCAGCCCTTGATCACCTTGTCGACCCCGATCGGGAACGAGGCGACGGCCCCGCGATCCCACGAGGCGTCGAACTGCTTGCCGGTGGCCCACACAACCCCGACGTACTGGGCGACGAGCGTCTTGCCCTTCACGACAGCCGGACCATCGCCCTGCACGAGCGTCTTGGCGACCAGCGCGCTGGGTGCGCCCGACGAGGGGATCTCGATCGTCGGCTTCTTGCCCGCCTCGGCCGTCACCTTGGGGAGCATGGCGTCGGCGAGGGGGACGGATGTGCCGGTGGCCGACGACGTTGCGTTGAACGAGCCGAGCACGTCGACCACGAACACGAGCGTGGCGTTCGGGGGGATGTCGGCCCCGGCACCCTGGGCGCCGTAGCCCTTGGCGGGCGGGATGACGAGCAGCACACGACTGCCGACCTTCTGCCCGACGAGACCCTCGTCCCAGCCGGGGATGACCCCGCCCTTACCGACGTCGAAGTCGAAGGCCTGGCCCCGGTCGAACGAGTTGTCGAACACCTTGCCGGTCCAGAGCTGGCCGAGGTAGTTGACGAAGAGGTGATCGCCCTTGGCCACCGCCGCGCCGGTGCCCGGCGTGAGTACCGAGAGCTTGAGCTCGGCCGGTGTGGCCCCCTGGCCCGCGGCGACGGTGGGCTTCTGACCGACGCCGCCGGTGACCGCCGGAAGTGCGCCCGCGGCGCCCGACGACGGTGCCGCCGACGAGCCGGGCGCGGCACTGGAGCCCGGTGCAGTGGTCGTCGCTGCGGCCCCCTGGCTCGTGCTCACCTGGCCGGCGCCCGTCGACGTGCTCGCCGCGCCGGACGGCGACGACGAGCTGCCGCACGCCGCGACGACGATGAGAATCAGGGGGAGCAGAGCCAGGGAAACCTTGCGCACAGGGGGATTTCCTTCAGGAGGGTTCGACCTGGTCACCCTATAGCGACGTTCCCGAGCGCGGGCGGCGGCGCCCGTTGGCTGGGCCGGCGGCCGGATCCGCGTCGCCACAGGGCCCTACCCGATGGACGTGCCGGAAACTCTCGCGCACCCCCTCGCCATGATCACCACATGACCACGAAGCCCCTTTCCTCCCACCCTTTGCTCCTGGCGCAGCCGGCCCGTGCGCAGCAGCTCGCCCTGCTCGCTCCCGAGACGGTTGCCGGGGCGGCCCAGTCGACCACATCCGCCGCCCGTTCGCTGCGGCTGCCTGGCGGAAGCATTGATGAGCGACGCTCCGCATCCCAGCTCACGCTCGTGCGGGCCGAGGGGCTGCCGCCCCAGTTGCGGCTCGACAGCCGCACCCGCACCATCGGCCGGGCCGGCATCGCCGAGCTGCGCCGCATCCTGGCCGATGCCGGCACCGGCGCGGCGAGCAACGCGGCCTGACCGTGCGACTATTCGGCGGTCGGAGCCAGGTGGCGCACCGCGTCGCGCTGGTCGACGCCGGCGAACGGCAGTATCGCCAACGCGCTCGTGGTCACGCCGTTGTCGAAGTACTGCTGGATTCGCGCCCGGCACGCTGCTGGCGAGCCATGCACGATCAGCTCGTCAACCACCTCGTCCGGAATGGCGGCGAGGGCCGCCTTGCG
Source organism: Acidimicrobiia bacterium (assembly GCA_043741295.1). GTDB lineage: Bacteria > Actinomycetota > Acidimicrobiia > Acidimicrobiales > Ilumatobacteraceae > JAYUAM01. Next base: position 1,878 of record JAYUAM010000757.1, on the reverse strand, counting down.
GTCGCCGGCCTTCCACGCCTCCCACATCCCGCCAAGGGCATCGCTCCGTCCGAGCCAACGGTGGAACTCGGCGTACACCGGCACGTTCAGATAGGCGGCGATCACGAACCGGCCGGCCTGGCGTACCGCCTCGGTGTCCTCGCTCGGGCAGCAGAAGATCCGGGCCACCAGCTCGCGGTCAGCCCCCTGCCCGTTGACGACGGCGGCCACCTTCGGCACGTCCTCCGGGGCGAGCCAGTTGATGATCGCCCCGTCGGCCTCGCGCCCGGCCAGGCGAAGCATCCCTTCGCGCAGGGCGGCCACCAGGATCTTGGGTTGCACTTCTGGCCGCACGCCGAGCTTGAACCCGTCGACTTTGAACGTGTCGTAGGTGTGCGCCACCTTCTCGCCCCTCAACGCCTCGCGCAGGAAGCGCACCATGTCGCGCACGCGCTTGTACGGGTCGACGAACGGCACGCCGTTCCACCGCTCCACGATCACGTTCGAGCTCGACCCGATCCCGAACGCCACGCGTCCGGGCGCGGCATCGGCCAGCGAGGCGACGCACTGCGCCATCAACGCGGGGGCACGCGTGAACGCGGGGACGATCGCCGTACCGAGGCGCAGGCGCGGCTCCCAGGCCGCCGCGAGCACGAGCGGCGTGAACCCGTCGGCCCCGTCGGCCTCGGCCGACCACACGTCGGTGTAGCCCAGGTCGGCCAGCTCCACGAGCTGGTCGCGATGGCTGTGCAGATGGCCGGGTAGGGGCACGGTCATGCCGGGACGTACGGGCAGGCTCATCGGCCGATGGTAGGCCGTCCGGTCGTCGTGACGGTGAGGCTCATCGGCCGATGGTAGGCGGTCCGGATCGACCGTCAGCCGCCGCCACGCGGCGAGCGCTTCCGGCGAGCGGCGACATCGTCGCTCCAGCGGAACCAGCGCAGGCACGCGAGCAACCCAACCACGCACCAGGCGGCCAGGATCGCCCACATCGCCGGGTAGTTCCACGTGCCGGCCGGCTCGACCGCTTTAAACGAGTCGGCAGAAACACGCTTCGCATTCCCGAACCGAGCCAGCGGAGCGGGAACACGCCGGCCACGGTGGTGAGCGAGGACGACAGCTGAGTGAACGGGATGAACACGCCCGAGATGAACTGCAGGAACACGAACGGAAGGTTGACGATCGCCGGTACGGCCTTGGCGTTGGCGGCCCGTCCGCCGATCGCGAGGCCCATCAGCGTCGCCGCCAGCACGCCGAGCACCAGGACGGCGACGAATCGCAGCCATCGGCCGACGGTGTCGGGCAGGTGCAGGTGGTAGAAGGCGACACCGAGGATCAGCAGGATCGCCACCTGCAGCCCGGTCGCGACGAGCACGGTGAAGCCACGGCCGAGGAAGAACGCGGCACGGGGCATCGGGGTGCCTGCCAGGCGCTTGATCTCGCCGCGCTGGCGATCCAGGGCGACCACGATCGCCGTGTTCACGAACCCCGTCGCCATCGCCGACGAACCGATCAACCCGGCCACGTAGAGCTGGCTGAACGTCACGTTCGTGCCATCCACCTTACCGGTGAAGATCGACGCGAAGAGCAACAACATCATGATCGGGAAGGCCAAGGTGAAACCAAGCGACTGGCCGTTGCGGAAGAAGACCTTGAGCTCGACCTTGAACCGCGCCATCGTCGCCGTCGCCAGTCCGCGAACACGATCGTCCACGAGGCTGGTCGGTGCGCTGCTCATCGCCCGTCTCCGATCAGATCGAGGTAGATGTCCTCGAGCGTCGGGCGGGCGACGGTGAGATCGGGCACCTCGCCACCGAGGCGCGCCGCCAGCTCGGCGACGAACCGCGTCGGGGTCGGGGTCTCGGCGTGGCGCTCGGCGCCGGCCTCGGTCCAGCGCAC
>JAYUAM010000756.1:0-3364 GCA_043741295.1 Acidimicrobiia bacterium | reverse complement strand
CGCTTTACCGGAGGAGCAATCCAATGAGGTCAATCTCGCGCACAAGGGTGGTGCTGGCGGCGACGGCGTTCGTCATGGCCGGCGCGCTCGTCGTCGATGCCGGGTGGGCGAACTCGGCGGCCAGCCTGTCGTCAGGGGTTGTGAGCGGTCGTGTCTTCCGGGACGACGACCAGAACGGGGCCATGGGTGCCCCGCCCGCAGGCGAGGCCGGCATCGTCGTAAACGCCTACGACTCCGCCGGCGCGCTCGTCGGCACGGCCACCAGTGGTGCCGACGGCACCTACTCGCTGGCCGTCACCGATGCTGCGACCACGGCGTTGCGCGTCGAGTTCGCGATACCGGCGGCCAAGCCGTACCTCACCTCCGGCCCGATAGGTGCCAACTCCCACGGGAACACGGTCTTCACCGCCGTCAACGCGGCGAACGTCGACTTCGGCGTCGCCAACGCCGAGCGCTACTGCGCCACCTACACCTTGGTCATCGCGTGCCAGGGCAAGGGCGACAACCTCACGCACCGTTCGATCACCAAGGTCGACAAGGCGTTCACGACCCGTACCGACGTCACGACCCAGAGCCAGACCGGCGCGGTGTACGGCCTCGCCGCCCGGCGCGACGGCACCGTCTTCTCCGGCACGACGGTGAAGCGTCACACCGAGTACGGACCCGCTGGCGCAGTGAATGCCATCTACAAGTCGGCGGCCGACGGCACGACCTCGACGCTGGTCGTGCTGCCCGGCACGCTCACCGCGCACAACGCAGCCAACAGCTACAACAACGACGACGCGGTGTACGACCGGGTCGGTCGTGAAGGCGTCGGCGACATCGACCTGTCGGAGGACGGCAACACGCTCTACGCCGTCGACATCAACAACAGTCGGCTCTACACGATCACCCTCGCGGGTGCCGGCGGCGCGGTGACCGGCGTCGCCGATGCCGGCGTCGCCATCCCGAACCCGTGCACGGTCGCCGGCGACGCCCACCCGGCCGGCCTCGGCGTGAAGGACGGGGTCGTGTACGTCGGTGGCGTGTGCGGTGGCGACTCCACCGTGTCGGCGGCGGCGCCGTTCGGCAGCCCGGCGGCCGTCAGCGGCTACGTCTACACCTTCGCCGCCGGCGCGTTCTCGCCCGCACCGGCGTTCCAGTTCCCCCTGGACTACGCCCGCCGCTGCTCCCACTCGGACGTCGGCACGGTCTGCGACTACACCGTGGGCAACAACCCTGGCGATGTCAGTTCGGCCGACTTCGTGGCGTGGAACGCGCGGACCCCACCGCTCGAAGGCGGCGACAACTTCGCCACGTCGGCGCAGCCGATGTTGACGAACATCTCGATCGACAGCCACGACAACCTGGTTCTCGGGCTCCGTGACCGCTACGGCGACATGCAGGGCAACAACGTCAACCTGCCGAACAGCGACACGCTCGCCCGCTCGATCTCGGCGGGTGATCTCCTGAAGGCCTGCCGCGTCGGTGGCGCGTGGGTGCTCGAAGGAAGCGCAGGTTGCCCGCAGAACGCCCAGAACGGCGAGGGTCCCGGCACCGGCGAGTTCTACCACCAGGACAACATCTTCAGCCCCGTCGTGCCCACGCAGGAGGTGCACAGCGAGCTGTCGCTCGGTTCGTCCGTCGTCGACCCGGCCGACGACACGGTCATCGCCACGATGTACGACGCCGACCCCAGCCGCTACTTCACGCAGGGCTTCCGTCGCTTCGACGGCGCCGGGGTGACGACCGGTTCGTTCACCGTCGAGCAGACCGGGTACAGCGACCCGAACCTGTTCGGGAAGGCCAACGGACTCGGCGACCTCGAGATGATCTGCGACCGCGCGCCGCTGCAGATCGGCAACCGGGTGTGGGTCGACACCAACCGCAACGGTGTCCAGGACGCCGGTGAAGTTCCGATCGTCGGAGTGACGGTGAGCCTCTACGGACCCGACGGCGCCCTGGTGGCGCAGACGACGACGAACGCCGATGGCGAGTACCACTTCGGCATCGACAACGTGCCCGGCGGGCTCGGCCAGAACACCGCGTATCGCGTCGTGCTCGACAAGCCGTCGGACTACGCCGCCGGTGGGCCGCTGGCGCCCTACACCCCGACGGCGGCGAACCAGGGCGGCAACGACGCCCGGGACTCCGACGGCGTCGTGCCGGCGGGCGGGACCTTCCCGGAGATCTCGTACACCACGGGCGGACCGGGCGATAACAACCACACGCTCGACTTCGGGTTCGTCTCGACGGTCGTCCCGGAGACGACGACCACGACCACAGTGCCAGCGACGACCACGACGACGACCGCGCCGCCGACGACGCCACCCACGACTGCGCCACCGACGACTGCGCCACCGACGACTCCGCCACCAACCACACCGCCGACAGCCCCGCCGACCGACGCGACCACGACGCCGACGACCCCGCCACCGGTGGTCGAGCCCACCGTGGTCACCACCGCCCCGCCGATCGTCTCGGGCGGCACGGTGAACCGGCTGCCGGCCACTGGTACCGACATCGGCGTCACCTTGTGGTGGGCCACGCTCCTGTTCCTGCTCGGCACCCTGGTGCTGCTCTGGCCCGCTGGCTCGCCCAAGCGCGACACCGTCGAGCTGCCGGTACACGGCCCGAAGCGGCCGCCGCAACGCTGATCTGTCGTTTCGCCTGAGTCGGTCGGGCCCGTATGGGCGACCGGCTCAGGCGAGCGCCGCGCTCAGGCGAAGTAGCTCGGGTCAGGCCGACGCGAGTTCGGCCAGCGCGCCGTCGAGCGCGTGGAGCATGCGGTCGTTCTCGGTGACCGAGCCGATCGTGATGCGTACGCCCTCGTCGGCGAACGGGCGGGTGACAACGCCGCGCCGTTCGAGTGCGGCCGTCAGCCCGAGCGCGCGGTACCCGACCGGCAGCCAGACGAAGTTGGCCTGCGCGTCGGGCAGCGCGATGCCGCGCCGCTGGATCTCGCCCACCATCCGGTCGCGCTCGCGCAGCGTCTCGCTCACGCGCTGCGTCAGCTCGTCATGGGCGGCGAGCGAGGCGAGCGCGCCGGCCTGGGCCAACCCGTTCACGGCGAAGGGCACGAGCACCCGGTCCACCGCGCTCACGACCTCGGGGTGGCCGAGCAGGTAGCCGATGCGCAGAGCCGCTAGCCCGTAGGCCTTCGAGAACGTGCGCAGCACCGCAAGGTTCGGATGGGCGGCCAGGAGGCCGAGGGCGTCCGGCGCGTCGGGCGCGGTGACGTACTCGTAGTAGGCCTCGTCGAGCACGACGAGGCACTCGGGCGGCACGACCGCGAGCAAGCGTTCCAGCTCGGCGTGGGTGACCGCGGTGCCCGTCGGGTTGTTCGGGGACGTGACGAGCACGAGCCGGGTGCGATCGTCGACCG
>JAYUAM010000755.1:0-1270 GCA_043741295.1 Acidimicrobiia bacterium | reverse complement strand
CGGAGGCGTTCAGCGCCGTGCTCGATGCCGTTGTCGTCATCGAGTACCTGCCGGCGCTGGCCCCGACGAGCTACCGCGTTCGTACCGTCGACGCGCGGACCGGTGGGATCAGCCTGCCAGCGGGGTGGCGCGACAAGGTCCCGACCGTCGACGAGATCATGACGGCATCGGGCCGCACCCACGTGCTCAGCCCGAGCGGCCAGGTGCTCTACACGCTGTACCGCTCGACGGCCGACTCGGCCAAGCCGGGCCACGCGTTCATCCACACGCTGGGGCTAGATCTCGCGCGGGTCTTCTGTCTCGACCTGCCCGACGAGATCGGGTTCGCCGACCACGCCGGCGCGGTCGGCGTCGCTCCTGACGGCAAGGTGATCTACGCCGTCAACGGCGCCGGCCGGCTCGTCGAGGTCGTGAGCCACGGCGAGATGCTCGGCGACTCCGAGCCGATCGTCGGGCGCGTCGTCTCGATCGGGATGGGGAGCGACGACGTCCCGGCCATTGCTGTCGACGCCACACACCTGTGGGTCGGCCTCGGCCGCGAGGTCGTCGCAGTCGACCGGGCGACGCTAGAGGTGGTCGAGCGGGCGAGCCTGCCGTTCGCGGTGTCGGCCTTGGCGACGGGCCCGGTCACGGCAACCGACGGCCCGTTGGCCGCGGGTCACGGTCGACTCGCCCGCCGCACCGGTACCGGTGCGTGGCAAGTGGTCAGCGACCTCCCGACCCCGCTCGGCACTGCGACGTGGCTCGCCACCGCCTGATCTGGACCAACCCCTCATCGCGACCGGTCGCGCCTGCCGGGTTCAGCCGGCGGCCCGCTCAGACGGGCAGCGGGGCGACGGCGAAGTCGACGTTGAACCGCTTGCACCAGAGCACCACGGACCGGATCGAACCGAGGTCGACATCGGCCGGGATGACGTAGTTCTGGCTGCCCTTGTTGCCCTTCAGCGACGCGAGGGTCACCGCACCCGAGGCGTACCCGTCGGGGTCGGGCGAGAGCACGACCTTCACGTCGGGCCCGTTCGACGTGTTCAGGTTCTCGAGTCGGAGCACCGTCGTGCCGTCGGGCTGCGGGATGAGACGGACCGTGCCCGACGTGGCGTGGGCCTTGCCGGTGAACTCCGTCGGGGTCGGCTCCGCGGCCGGCGGCGGAGCGACTGAGGTCACCGCGGGCGCGGCCGTCGTCGCCGCGTCGGTCACTGCCGCCGCCGCCGATGGGTCGGTCACCGCGGGGGCGGGGGCGACCGTTGTCGCCACGGTCGTCACGGTCGTC
>JAYUAM010000754.1:0-1270 GCA_043741295.1 Acidimicrobiia bacterium | reverse complement strand
GAGAGCGACGGCCGAGCGCCGTCAGTTGCAGGGCGCGTGGGTGCGACGGGTGACGGAGCACCCAACGGTCGCGGAGCCACGCGGTGAGGAGGTCGTCGGCCAGCGCGCCGGCGAGGTGCTGGCGACGCTCGGTCCAGTCGAGGCACGCACGCACGACCGGGCGACCGCGAGAGGTCGTCGCGATGCCGGCGGCGCCGAACGTCTCCCGGCCCTGCGCCGTGACGGCGAGGGTCCCGTCGTCGTCCGTCGCCAGAGCTCCCGCCGCGGTGAGGCCGTCGTAGACGCGGACTCCGAGAGCCCCGCGAGGTGCCCGTAGCAGGAGCGGGCGTAGGCGAGCGGCGCCGGCACCGATCGGCCGGGGCTCGGCACTCCGCGGCCGGCCATCACGCCGAGATGTTCGAGCAGTTCGGCCGTTCGGGCATCGGCGAGCCGCACGTAGCGATGACGGCCCTGGGCGGCGACCTCGACGAGGCCGGCATCGAGAAGCACGCCGACGTGCTCGCTGATCGACGAGGGCGACAACGCAAGGTGGTGGGCCAGCTCGGTGTTCGTGTGCGCGGTGCCACCGGGCAGCGCACAGAGGATGCCGGCGCGGGCTTCGCTTGCCATGGCGCCGCCGAGCCGGGCGAGGAGGACCGCTTCGGTGGGCATGGGCCGACCCTAACGCCGGCACGTTTCGGCGCGCTCCGAAACGTCGCCGCCATACGGTTGGGCGTGCTCGACGACCTCGCCTCTGCCCGTGATCCCTACCCGGCGTACGCAGAGCTGCGGCGTCGCGGGGTGCACCGGGTGGATGACGGTCGGTGGGTCGTGGCTCGCTCCGACGACGTGCGCTCGGCGCTGAACGCACCCGACCTGGCGGTCATGCGGCCGAGCACCGGGATCGGCGAGCTCGACGAGGCGGCGGCCACGATGGCCCGCTTCTCGGAGGGTGCCGAGCACCGCGTACGTCGGCGCGTCGCCGTCGACGCGGTGGACTCGGTGACGGCGGCGCATGTCCGGCTGGCCACCGGCGATCAGGTGGCAGGCGCGCTGGGCTCGCCCGGGTCGGTGGACCTGACTGCGCTCGTGCGGCGGGTCACCGCCGCCGTGCTCGCCGCCGCCCTCGGCTTCCGGGATCCGGCGGCGTGTGCCGACGCGGTCGTCGTGCTGGCATCGGCCCTGGCGCCGCCGGCGGGGTCGCCCCGGCCCGCTGATGGCGCGGTGACCTCGGCCCTCGAGTCGCTGGGCGCCGCGTCCCCGTCGTCCGATCCGGTCGTGGCCACGAACC
>JAYUAM010000753.1:0-1271 GCA_043741295.1 Acidimicrobiia bacterium | reverse complement strand
CCGGCAAGGTCGTCCGCATCGTCACCCGGGGCCGGACGGCCAAGGGGCGGGTTCGCCTGATCTGGAATGGCCGAAACGCTCGCGGTGCCAAGGTCATCCAGGGTCTCTACCGGCTGACGGTGACCGTCACGCCCAAGCGGGGACCCGCCAAAACACTCCTCGTCCGCGGAATCCAGATCAACCCGTAGTCACTTCGGGCGGCCGACGACGAAGCGATGAGCAAAAACGGTTGTTCACAAGACGCGTCACGGCGGCGTCGGCAGGCGAAGGTCAAGACCTTCGCCGCCGCGCTGCTCGGCGTCGCTTCAATCTCGTGGTCCGCGGCGGCGGCGCCCGCACAATCGACGATGCAGACGGTGATCGTCACGATGCGGCCGGGACCGGCTGTTGCCCCCGCGCCGGGCGGCCAGGACGGCGGCCGTATCGCGGACACGCTCCGACGCCGTAGCGCCGACCATCAGCGCGGCCTTCGCTCTGCGCTCCGCGCGCAAGGCGCGCGCGGCCGAGTCCGCTCGTGGACACCGCTCTGGATCGTCGACGCGGTCGAGGTGACCGCGACACCGGATGTCCTCGCCGAGCTCGCTCGCCGCCCCGACGTCGCCTCGGTCACGCCGAATCGGGTTGCCGCCATCGCACCGACGGCGGTCCCCCTGCCCGAGCCCGGGATCGCCCTGGTCGGCGCTCCCGACGCCTGGGCCCTGGGCCACACTGGGCGGGGCGTCGTCGTCGCGAGCCTGGACACCGGCGTGGACGTGACCCACCCCGCGCTTGCCGCGTCGTGGCGCGGCGGGACCAACAGCTGGTTCGATCCGTACATGGAGCATCCGACGGTGACGGCTCCATTCGACCCAATCGGCCATGGCACGTCGGCGGCCGGTGTGATGGTCGGCGCCAATGGGATCGGTATGGCTCCCGACGTCAGGTGGATCGCCGCCCGCGTGTTCAACGACGCGAACTTTGCGACGATTGGCGAGGTCCACAAGGCATTCCAGTGGGTGCTCGATCCAGATGGCAACCCGTTGACCCACGATGCGCCGTCCATCGTGTTGAACTCGTGGAACGGGACGAACTTGGGTGTGTGCGATCCGATGTTCCAGCCCGATCTACGGGCCCTTGCGGCCGCCGGGATCCTTGCCGTGTTCGCGGCCGGCAACGAGGGACCGGGCGCCGGATGGAACGCCTCGCCGGCGAACCTGCCCGAGGCGTTCGCGGTGGGTGCGACCGACGTCAACGACGTCATCGCGCCGTTCTCGAGCCGCGGTCCGTCGAGC
>JAYUAM010000752.1:0-1271 GCA_043741295.1 Acidimicrobiia bacterium | reverse complement strand
CCGGCAAGGTCGTCCGCATCGTCACCCGGGGCCGGACGGCCAAGGGGCGGGTTCGCCTGATCTGGAATGGCCGAAACGCTCGCGGTGCCAAGGTCATCAAGGGTCTCTACCGGCTGACGGTGACCGTCACGCCCAAGCGGGGACCCACCAAAACACTCCTCGTCCGCGGAATCCAGATCAACCCGTAGTCACTTCGGGCGGCCGCCGACGAAGCGATGGGCAAAAACGGTTGTTCACAAGACGCGTCACGGCGGCGTCGGCAGGCGAAGGTCAAGACCTTCGCCGCCGCGCTGCTCGGCGTCGCTTCGATCTCGTGGTCCGCGGCGGCGGCGCCGGCACAATCGAGGATGCAGACCGTGATCGTCACGATGCGGCCGGCACCGGCCATTGCCCCTGCGCCGGGCGGCCAGGACGACGGCCGTATCGCGGACACGCTCCGACGACGTAGCGCCGGCCATCAGCGCGGTCTTCGCTCTGCGCTCCGCGCGCAAGGCGCGCGCGGCCGAGTCCGCTCATGGGCGCCGCTCTGGATCGTCGACGCGGTCGAGGTGACCGCGACACCGGATGTCCTCGCCGAGCTCGCTCGCCGCCCCGACGTCGGCTCGGTCACGCCGAATCGGGTTGCCGCCATCGCACCGACGGCGGTCCCCCTGCCCGAGCCAGGGATCGCCCTGGTGGGCGCCCCCGACGCCTGGGCCCTGGGACACACCGGGCGGGGCGTCGTCGTCGCGAGCCTCGACACCGGCGTGGACGTGACCCACCCCGCGCTTGCCGCGTCGTGGCGCGGCGGGACCAACAGCTGGTTCGACCCGTACATGGAGCATCCGACGGTGACGGTTCCATTCGACCCAATCGGCCATGGCACGTCCACGGCCGGTGTGATGGTCGGCGCCAATGGGATCGGTATGGCTCCCGACGCCAGGTGGATCGCCGCCCGCGTGTTCAACGACGCGAACTTTGCGACGATTGCCGGGGTCCACAAGGCATTTCAGTGGGTGCTCGATCCAGATGGCAACCCACTGACCCACGATGCGCCGTCCATCGTGTTGAACTCGTGGAACGGGACGAACTTGGGTGTGTGCGATCCAATGTTCCAGCCCGATCTGCAGGCCCTTGCGGCCGCCGGGATCCTTGCCGTGTTCGCGGCCGGCAACGAGGGACCGGGCGCCGGGTGGAACGCCTCGCCGGCGAACCTGCCCGAGGCGTTCGCGGTGGGTGCGACCGACGTCAACGACGTCATCGCGCCGTTCTCGAGCCGCGGTCCGTCGAGC
>JAYUAM010000751.1:0-1273 GCA_043741295.1 Acidimicrobiia bacterium | reverse complement strand
TCGTCGAGCGGGCGGCGGGCGATGCCGAACGCGTTCCGGCCGACGCGCCCGACGCAACCTCGGTCGCCGCCCGTGCCCGGAGGCGACGTCGCCGGTGGGTGCTGGCCGGCACCTGGCTCGCGCTCGTCGGCATCGTCGGCGCCGGCCTTGTCCTGCTGGCGCTCCTCCCCACTCGTTCGTGGCTGAGCCAGCGCGCCCAGATCCGCGACGCCGAGAAGCGGCTCGCCGACATCCAGCTCGTGAACGACCGGCTCGAGCAGCGCGTGCAGGCACTGAGCACACCGGGCGAGATCGACCAGGTGGCGCGCACCCAGTTCGGGCTCGTGAAGCCCGGTGAGGCCTCCTACGCCCTGCTGCCGGCACCCAAGATCACGGTCGACGCGCTGCCCGCGCAGTGGCCGTACACGGTCATCCAAAAGGTGGTCGCCGCCCACGGCTGAGCCGTTCGGCGTGGGCTCCGACTGTGTCGTCTCGATCCGGAGCGTCGGCCGACGCGTGGCTAGTGTCGAGCGACGATGAGCGAACAACCCCCTGTCATCGCCGAGGGCCTGGCCCGCCACTTCGGCGACGTGCACGCCGTCGACGGTGTCGACCTCGAAGTGCGGCCCGGCGAGATATTCGGCTTCCTCGGCCCGAACGGTGCCGGCAAGTCGACCATGGTGCGCATGCTCGTCACGTTGCTTCGCCCGACCGGTGGCCACGCCCGCGTCGCCGGCCACGACATCGCCACCGAGGCCGACCAGGTGCGCCGCAGCATCGGGGTGGCCCTGCAGGACGCGGCGATCGACCCGTTGATGACCGGTCGCGAGCTGCTCGACCTGCAGGGCGTGCTGCACGGCATCGAGAAGGCGCGCGTGAAGGCCAAGAGCGACGAGCTGCTCGCCCGCGTCGGGCTCACCGAGGCGGCCGACCGCCGCGTCGGCCAGTACTCGGGCGGCATGCGGCGCCGGCTCGACCTCGCCCTCGGCCTGATCCACGAGCCGCGGGTGCTCTTCCTCGACGAGCCGACGACGGGCCTCGACCCGACGAGCCGCATCGCCCTGTGGGACGAGGTGCGCCGGTTGAACACCGAGCTCGGCACGACGGTGTTCCTCACGACGCAGTATCTCGAAGAGGCCGACCAGCTCGCCGGGCGCATCGCGATCATCGACCAGGGCCGCATCGTGCGCGAGGGTCGCCCGACCGAGTTGAAGGCGGCCGTCGGCACGCCGACCCTGCAGCTGCAGGTCGCGCCCGAGAACACCGACAAGGCCAAGGAGGTCACGGCCCGGTT
>JAYUAM010000750.1:0-1273 GCA_043741295.1 Acidimicrobiia bacterium | reverse complement strand
TCGGCCCGGGCTGGAGGGCCGCGGCCGACTGGCTGGAGACTGAGCTCGCGAACCTCCGTGCCGCATTCCGCTGGAGCGTGCAGCGCGGTGCGACTGCGACCGCCACCGACCTCGCCGCGCACAGCGCACTGCTCGGCTTCTCGGTGCAACTGTTCGAAACCGTCGAGTGGGCGGAGGAGCTGCTCCCGTCGGCTGCCGCCTCGGCGGTCCGGCGTCTTCCGCGGCTCTACACCGCCGCCGGCTACGCCTGCTTCGTCGGCCGCGCTCAGGTCGCCACCACCAACGCCCACCGGGCCACGGAGCTCGAGGCCCAGCCGCAGTACGAGGCGTGCGAGCCCGGCTACGCCACGTTCATCGAAGCCTTGGGCCAGGTCTACTGCGGAAACCTCGACCGCTACATCGAGCTCACCGCCACGGTCGCGGCCCGCTCCGGGTCGAATCAGGCCTACGGGATCGCGGCGTACCTCGACGGGCTGCAGTCGGCCGGGCGGATCGACGAGGCGCTCGCCCTCACGGACGACGCAATCGCGGCGGCGCGACGCCTCGGCCATCCGTACTGGATCGCGTACACCTTGTGGATCGTCGGGTTGGCGTATTCCAAGGTCGACGCGAAGCGGGCGCTGCTCGTGTGGGACGAAGCCGCCGAGTTCGTGCGGCAGCACCGCGTCCGCTTCTTCGAGGGCTTCATCGGCCGCGACGCGGGCCGGCTGCAGACCATCGAAGGCGAGCCCGAGGCCGCCCTGGCGCTGTTCGGACCGGCCATGGAGGCGTTCCAGCGGGCGGGCAACGTGCCCCAGCTCATCATCACGCTCGCCAGCGTGCCGGCGTTGTTCGCGCGGGTCGATCGGTTCGAGGCGGCCGCCACCCTGCTCGGCGCGCTCGCTCTCGAGCCGTCGAGCGCGCACCACGTGCCGGAACTGGTGGAGGTCGGCGATCGAGTCCGGGCCCGGCTCGGTGCCGGACGGTACGTTCAGTGCACCCAGGTGGGCGCGACCCTCGATCGGAACGAGGCTGTGGCATACGCGCGTCGCCAGATCGAACTGGCTCGTCGCGACCTGATCGAGCGTGCCCAGCAGGGTCCTCCCGGCGGTCTGACCCGTCGCGAGATCGATGTGCTCCGGCTCGTCGCCGAGGGTCGGACCACTCAGGAGATCGCCGAGCGACTGTTCATCTCGGCCAAGACGGCCGACAGCCACATCCAACACATCTATCTCAAGATCGTCGCCACCAACCGGGCCACGGCCACACGCTGGGCACTCGAGCACGGGCTGGT
>JAYUAM010000749.1:0-17539 GCA_043741295.1 Acidimicrobiia bacterium | reverse complement strand
CGGGGACCACTGATGGCGACCACCGGCGCCAAGCCGATCGCGCGTACGCCCGACGATCGGATGACGCTCACCGAGCACCTCGGCGAGCTGCGCAGCCGGATCATCAAGTGCATGCTCGCAATCACCGTGGGTGCGGTCGGTCTTTTCTCGTTCTACGACCCGTTCCTCAACTTCGTGACGGGGCCGTACCGGGACGTCTGTCGCGCGCACGTGAAATGGAAGTGCGACGGTGGCGCGGTCATCACCGATCCGCTTCAGGGTTTCCTGACACGCACGAGGATCTCGGGCTGGGGCGGCTTGGTGCTCGCTCTGCCGATCGTGCTTTGGCAGGTGTGGCGATTCGTCGTGCCGGCGCTGCACGCCAACGAGAAGCGATACGCCGCACCCTTCATCATCTCGTCGGTGGGGCTCTTCCTGTTCGGTGGGTACATCGCGTGGCTCGTCTACCCGAAGTCGCTCGAGTTCCTCATCGGCTACTCCGGCCCGAACGTGACGCCCCTGTTCACCGTCGACAAGTACGTGCGGCTGCTGACGCTCATGTTCCTCGCCTTCGGGACCGGCTTCCTGTTTCCGGTGCTCCTCGTCTTCCTCCAGCTCGTGAACGTGCTCACCCCCCGCAAGCTGCTTGCGTGGTGGCGCCAGGCGATCGTCGGCATCCTCGTGCTTGCGGCGGTCATCACGCCGAGCGGCGATCTCTTCAGCCTCTTCGGCCTTGCCATCCCCATGTGGGTCTTCTACTTCGCGGCGATCCTCGTCGGTGCCATCCTCACCCGGAAGCGCCGGCGCGCCGCTGCGGCCAGCGCCGACGAGTGAGGCGCCCGGTGACGGGCTGGTCGGGCACACTCGTCCGGTGAGCGCGGCGCACGATCTGAAGGCCGATGACGCGCGGCCGACGTCAGGTTCTGCCGCGGCTCCTGCCCTGTACGGGCGCTACGGGTTCGCGCTGGACGACTTCCAGCTGCGGGCTATAGGCGCGCTCGCTGCCGGCCGCCACGTCCTGGTGGCTGCCCCGACCGGATCGGGCAAGACGGTGGTGGCCGAGGAGGCGATCCACCGGGCGCTGGCCGAGGGCCGCCGGGCCTTCTACACGGCCCCGATCAAGGCGCTGTCGAACCAGAAGTACCACGACCTCGTGCGCGTGCACGGCGCCGAGCGCGTCGGGCTGCTCACCGGCGACAACTCGATCAACGGCGACGCGCCGGTGGTCGTCATGACGACCGAGGTGCTGCGCAACATGATCTACGCCCGGTCCGCCGGGCTGGCCACGCTCGGCTACGTCGTGCTCGACGAGGTCCACTTCCTTCAGGACACCTATCGCGGGCCGGTGTGGGAGGAGGTCATCATCCACCTCTCGTCAACGGTACGGCTCGTGTGCCTCTCGGCCACTGTGTCGAACGCCGACGAGATGGCCGAGTGGATGACCACCGTGCGGGGGCCGACGACGGCGGTTATCGAGCACCACCGGCCCGTACGGTTGGAGCACCTGTACATGGTGGGCGACAAGACGTCGGACCGCACGCACCTGTTCCCGACCGTCGTCGACGGTCGGCCGAACCCCGAGGCGAGCCGGCTCGACGCCGAGGCCGCCCGCGTCGCCCGGGCCGGCGCCCGCCACCGCGCCCGCCGCCAGCTCGTGACGCCGCGGCGCATCGAGGTCGTCGACCGCCTGGAGACCGAGCGGATGCTCCCGGCGATCTACTTCCTGTTCTCCCGCAACGGTTGCGACGACGCTGCGCAGTCGCTCGTCGATGCCGGCGTGCGCCTGACCACGGGCCCCGAGCGCGACCGCATTCGCGAGCTGGTCGCCGCCCGGCTCGACGGCATGGACGACCGCGACCTCGCCGTGCTCGGGTACGGCCGCTTCCTGGCCGGGCTCGAAGCGGGCATCGCCGCCCACCACGCCGGCATGGTGCCACCGTTCAAGGAGGCGGTCGAGGCCTGCTTCACCGAAGGGCTGGTGAAGGTCGTCTTCGCCACCGAGACCCTCGCTGTCGGCATCAACATGCCGGCCCGGTCGGTGGTCATCGAGAAGCTCACCAAGTTCACCGGTGACCACCACGAGTTCCTCACACCGTCGTCGTACCACCAGCTCACGGGGCGGGCCGGGCGGCGAGGCATCGACGACCTGGGTTATGCCGTTTGCCTGTGGAGTCCGTTCGTCACCTTCGAGCAGGTGGCCGCGCTGGCCATGTCGCGCAGCTTCCAGCTCACGAGCGCCTTCCGCCCGACATACAACATGGCGGCCAACCTCGTGCGCTCGTACACGGCCGACCGCGCCCGCCATCTGCTCAACCTCTCGCTCGCCCAGTATCAGACCGATCGCGACGTCGTGAAGCTCGAAGCGCGCATCGAACGCCGGCAGGCGCAGCTCGCCGAGGTGCGGGCCAACGCCGAAAGCCCGTACGGCGACATCTGGTCGTATCGCGAGCTGACCACCCGTGTCGAGCGTCGGCGGGTGACGGCGCGCGCCGACAACGCCGGCATCCAGGCCGGGTTGGCCAAGCTCCGCCCAGGCGACGTGATCATGCTCGAACGCGGCCGCCACGCCGGGCGGGTCGCCGTGCTCACCACGTCATCGCGCCGCGGCGTGGGCGTCACCGTGCGGGCGATCACCCCGACCCGCGTGCTCGTGCCGCTCGCCGCCGCCGACTTCGACCAGGTGCCCAAGGCGCTCGCCCGCATCGAGCTGCCGCAACCGTTCGCGCCGAACCGCAAGGACTACCAGCGTGATGTCGCCCACCGTCTGGAGCGGGCCCGGCTCGGCCCCGAGGACGAACGCGAGCGCGGGTCGGGCGGGCGCGGGCGTGGCAACGGTGGCGTCGGTGGCGGCGCAGCCGACGAGCTGATCTCGCACCCGGTCACCGACGACCCCGACCTCTCCGAGCGACTGCGGGCGGCGACGGCGGCCGATCGCATCGAACGCGAGCTGACGGAGCTGCTCGGCCGCGTGCGCGGGCGCAGCGACAGCCTCGCCCGACGGTTCGACCGCGTCGTGGGCGTGCTGGAGGACCGCGGCTACCTCGACGGCTGGTCGCTCACACTGGCCGGCGGTCGCCTGGCCCGGCTCTTCCACGAGTGCGATCTCCTGGTGGCCGACGCGCTGCACGGCGGGTTGTTCGACGACCTGGAGCCAGCGTCGGTCGCCGCCCTGGCCTCGGTGTTCGTGTACGAGCACCGGTCGAGCGACCCGCCGCCGGCCCCGTGGTTCCCGTCGAGCCTGGTGCGCAAGCGGTGGTTCGCCATCGAGTCGATGGCCAAGAACCTCAACCGGGCCGAGGACGCCGCCGGCCTGCCCCTCACCCGGATGCCCGACCCGACGTTCGTGGCCATCGCGTATGCGTGGGCGTCGGGCGAGGGCTTCGCCGACGTCGTCGAACCAGAGGAGCTGTCGGGCGGCGACTTCGTGCGCACGACCAAGCAGCTCATCGACCTCGTCCGCCAGCTGGCCGAGCTGGCCCCGAACCCCGGCACCTCGCACTGCGCCGCCCAGGCTGTCGATCTGCTGTTCCGCGGGGTCGTGGCCGCTTCCACCGTCGTCAACGAGGAGCTCCCCGGTGCCGAACTGGTCGGCGAAGGTGCCGTCCGGCCGGGCGCGTCATCCACGGGTCCGGCCAGGGCACCTTCCCGCGTTGCTGCGGCGCCCGATTCGCGGTGACGATCGAGCGCGGCCAGGAGTGGGGGAGCCTCGGGGTCGTGCCGGGCGACGCGCCGCTCGTGGCAACCGACCCCGAGGCGGCCCGGCTTGTCCAGCGGGCGGTGCTCGGCGATGGGGCCCGGGCAGTGGTGCGGCTCGCGGCCGGCGACCTGTGGCGCACCCTCGGCGAACCGCCGCCGCCTGCGCCCGGAACTGCGGCGCGGCTGCTGCCCGTCGACGCCCTGCGCGTCGCCCTCGACGGCGGCGTCGAGCAGCTCGCAGTTGCACACGTGGTCTTCCGGCGTTCGTGGTTCTTCGGCCCGGTCGCCGCCGCGATGAACGCCGAGTATGTCGGCCGCTACGACGTCGCGCCGCGCGGTCATCCGAACGACGGTCGTGTCGATGTGGTCGAGGTCGAGGCGATGCCGCTACGGCAACGATGGTCGGCCTGGCGCCGGTTGCCGAGCGGCACCCACGTGCCGCACCCGCTCGTCCGGGAGCGGCGCCTGACCGAGGTCGAGCTGCGCTACGAGCGGCCAGCGCGGGTGTGGATCGACGGCGTCCCGGTCGGCCGGGCGTCCACCGTGCGGATCGTCGTCGTACCCGACGCGTTCGTCGTCGCCGTGTGACCGTGCGCGTTGGGACTTTCGGGGGCGCCCCCGAACGTCCCAACGGGCCGGGCGGCCGCCGTGGCCGCCGTCTGGCCGCCGTGACGGCCAGCGATCGACGGCGAGCGCTCAGGCGGGGTCCGGCCCGGCCGCGTCGTCGGTGCGGTAGCGGGCCAGTTCGGGGTAGCGCCAGGCGGTGACGGCGATCCAGACGAGACACGCCAGGCCGCCGGTCCAGGCTGCCGCCTGCAGGCCGATGACCGAGGCGGCGATGCCCGACTCCATCTCGCCGACGCGCGGTCCGCCGCGCACGACGGCGATGTGCAGCGCCGAGAGTCGGCCCCGATACTCGTCGGGCGTCGTCACCTGCACGATGGTCGAGCGGAAAAGGGCCGACACGGCGTCGGCACCGCCAGCGACGGCCAGGGCGAGCAGGGCGAGCGGCAGCCACCGGCTGACGCCGAACACCGCGATCGCGACGCCCCACACGACGATGCAGGCGATCACGGCTTGCCCCTGCCGGCGCACGCGTGCGGTCCAGCCCGTCGTGGCCATCGTGATCAGCGCCCCGAGTCCGGGGGCGGCTTGCAACAGGCCGAAGGTGCGGGCCCCGCCTTGGAAGACCTTGACGGCCATCGCCGGGAACAGGGCGTCGGGCAGCCCGAACACCATCGCGCCGATGTCGGCCACGAAGGTAGAGCGCAGGACGCGGTTGCCGCGTGCGTAGCGGAGGCCGTCGCCGATGTTGCTGAACCGCAGCCGTAACTCTGCCGACGCGCGTGCGTGGCCGGGCAGCGTGACCACCATCGTGAGCAGGAACACGTAACTCGCCGCGTCGAAGGCGTAGGCGGAGAACGTGGACGCCTGGATCACGAACCCGGCGACGGTCGGGCCGATGACGGCGGCGAGGTTGAAGAGCACCTGGTTGAGGGCGAGCGACGGGCGTAGCAGGTCGGGCCCGACGAGGTTGGTGAGGAAGGCGTTGCGCGTCGGCCAGTCGATGCCGACGATGAACGAGGAAACCGCGGCGAGCACGAAGATCACCACGAGGCTCGGGTGGGCACGATGGGCGTTGAGCGCGAGGGCGAGCGAGCAGACGCCGAGCAGCACCTGAGTGACGAGCAGGATGCGCCGGCGATCGAGCGCGTCGGCCAACTGCCCGAGCCCAATGGCGGCGACGAGGAGCGGTACCAGCTGCGTGAGCCCGAGCAGGCCGACCACGTACGTCTTCCCGGTGATCTGGTACGCCTGGAAGCGCATCGCCACGACGGTGAACTGGCTGCCGAGCAGCGACACGACCTGCCCGGCGAAGTAGCGGCGGAACTCCGGCGACCGCTTCAGTGGCGTCAGGTCGGCGAAGATCGACACGTCGCCACGCTACGCACGATCCATCGGCCCGCGAAGTCCCTGGTGGCGGCGGGTCCGCGGTCCCGCTCGTCACCCGGTCGGGGCCGTAACATGGCTCCCCGTGACGGTGTACGTGCCCGAGGCGTTCTCGGCCGACGAGGCGGACATCCTCCGGCGCTACTTCACCAACCTTGACGGTCCGGTGTTCGCCCTCGTGAACCTGCCCGAGGTCGTCAAGGGCGCCCTTTTCGCCCGCTACAGCCGCTCGCCCAAGAGCCTGCGCCGGCTGTTCCTCGACGAGTTCGTCGGCGACCTCGACATGGAGGGCGACCGCACGGTCGACGCCACGGTCGGCCTGCGCCGGGCCGAGGAGCTGTACGAGCGGGTGTTCTTCGAGTACGGGGACGACTCCGTGGCCCAGCTCGGCGGGGTCCATCTCGCCTGTGAGCAGGCGTCGAACCTGCTCACCAAGGTGCTCGAATGGGGCCGGCTGGCGAGCTACCTGGAGCAGTCCACCCGCTACATCGCCTACGACGCCCGCCTGGGCGGGCGCTACCGCTACCACCGCGATCCCGAGATCCTGTCGTCGCCGTTCGGCACCCGCTACGTGGGCGACATGGACCGCATGTTCGACGCCTACGCCGAGCTGATCGAGCGCGTCACCGAGCACGTGCGCGAGGTCACGCCGCAACGCCCCGGCGACTCCGACTTCGTGTGGCGTCAGGCCACGAGGGCGAAGGCATTGGATGCCACGCGCGGGCTGCTGCCGGCGGCCTCGATCTCGAACGTGGGCATCTACGGCTCGGGCCAGGCGTTCGAGTCGCTCCTCCTGCGCATGCGCTCGCTCGCCCTGCCCGAGGCCCGCGACTATGCCGACCTGATGCTCCACGAGCTGCGCAAGGTCGTTCCGAGCTTCCTGCGCCGGATCGACCTGCCCGAGCGCGGCGGTGCGTGGAGCGACTACCTCGCTGCGACGCGCGACGGCACCGCCGCGCTCGCGCAGCAACTCGTGGGCGACATCGAGCCGGACGGCACCGACGAGGTCACGCTCGTCGACTTCGACCCCGACGCCGAGGACAAGCTGGTTGCCGCCGCGTTGTATCCGCACGTCCACCTGCCCGAGCAGCAGCTCCTCGACCGTGTGCGCCGGTTCGGCCACGACGAGAAGGTGGCCGTGCTCAGGGCCTACGTCGGCGAGCGCGGCAACCGCCGGCACAAGCCCGGGCGCGGCTTCGAGCGCGTCGCGTACCGGTTCGACATGCTCTCGGACTATGGCGCCTTCCGCGATCTCCAGCGCCATCGGATGCTCACGATCGAGTGGCAGCGCCTGACGCCGCACCACGGCTACGCCCGCCCGGAGCTGATCGACGCCGCCGGCGTCCGGGCCACGTTCGATGCCGCCATGGATCGCTCGGCCGCGCTGTACGACGACCTCGAGGAGCGCTTCCCCGAGCAGGCGTCCTACGCCGTGGCAATGGCCTATCGCATGCGCTACTCGATGCAGTTCAACGCCCGGGAAGCGATTCACCTCATCGAGCTTCGGTCGAGCCCCCAGGGTCACCCCTCGTACCGGCGGGTCGTGCTCGACATGCACCGCCAGATCGCCGAGCTTGCCGGCCACCGGGCCGTGGCCGAGGCGATGACGTTCGTCACCCACGAGGCGCCCGAGCTCGAACGGCTCGAGTCCGAACGGCGGGCCGAAGCCCGTCGCCTCGGTCAACGCTGACGCCGACGCTCGTCGGACACCGGACCGTACGCGCGCGATGTCCGCCCCCTTGACGCGGGGTCTAGCCTCTCGCTCGCGGGAGCGGGCGACAGGAGACCCCAGTGGCCTTGCCGCGTTCGCATCGATCCCTCAGACGTGCCGTTGGCATGGTCGTCGGCGCGATCGTCCTCGCCAGCCTTACCACCTCGCTCGCGCCGGACGTGGCCTCGGCCACGTCGACGACCCCGACGGCAGGCAAGAAGGCTCCGACCGCGACGACCCCGACGACCCCGACGACGGTCAAGAGGGCTCCGACCACGACCACTCCCGCCAAGAGGACCCCGGCGGCGACCTCCACCAAGGCCAACCCGGGAACGGCCGCCCCGTCGATCAAGCCGACCGCCTCGAACAAGGTCGGCGCCTCGTCGTCCGCCGCGTCGGGAGCGGCGTCCGACACGGCGACCGGCACGGCCAAGACTGCCGGGCTCTCGGCGGCGGCGCTCGGGCGGCTCCCGGCCGACGTTCGTTCGTCGGCGGCGAGGTTGGCGCTCATCGCCACGTTCAAGGCCGAGGCTGATCGTTACGGTGTGCCCGCTGACCTGCTCATGTCCGTGGCCTACACCGAGTCGGGCTGGCGGTCGTCGGTCGTGTCGGCGGACGGGGCGATCGGGATCTGTCAGCTGCTCCCGGCCACCGCCCGGTGGCTCGCCCGGGATCTCATCGGGCTGCCGGGGCTCAGTGCGCGCGACCCCGAGGACAACATCCGGATGGGCGCACGTTTCCTACGCCAGCTCTTGCGCTCGTTGCGGACGGAACGACTCGCACTCGCCGCCTACTTCGACGGTCACGGCACGGTCACCCGAACGGGCGTGAGCACCGTGGCGGCGCGTTACGTGCGCCTCGTGCAGAAGCGCCGCTCGATGTTCAAGGGTCTCTGACCACCGTCCGAACGGCCCTCGTCCGGAGTCCGTTGTGTCGCCCTCGTGGTCATTCGCCACGTTCTTCGGTCACCTTGCCGTCCGAGGTGGGTTCTTGCTACGGACCGCCGTATGATCCCGCCCCGCGCGAACGCCCGATCGCACGAAAGGGATAGTCATGGCAGCAGAGGAGTTCCCCGAAGAGGAAGCCGAGTTCGAGGAAGACCTTGCCGACGCCGACGTCGACCCCGACGATCTCGACGATGAAGAACTGGTCGACGACGAGTTCACCGTCGACGAGGACGCCGAGGTGGCGATCGAGGACCCGGAGGAGAAGGCCGAAGAGGAGGAGGAGCCGGCCACCCCCCGGCGCGTCGTGCCAGCCGAGGAGGAGGACGACGACGACGACCTCGTCGATCCTGACGACGTCGAGGCCGACCTCGACACGATCCTGAAGGACCGCCTGGTCGCCCAGGACGACGACCCGGGCGACGACGACGACGAGGTGGAGGTCGACGACCGCGGCGATCCGGTCGACCGCATCCAACCCAAACGACCGGGCGAGTTCGTGTGTCAGTCGTGCTTCCTGCTCAAGCCTCCCTCGCAGCTCGCTGATGCCAAGGCGATGCTGTGCACGGACTGTGTCTGACGTCGCAATCGCACAGGTGATGACGATGACCACCGATCCAACCAGCACGAGCCAACCGGACAACCTTGTCGAGCAGCTGCTCGACGTGGCCGTCTACCTACCTGTCGGCCTGTACCTCGACTCGAAGGGTCGCGTTGAGGAGATCATCGATCGCGGGCGCGCTCACACGACAAGCCAGGTGACCCTCGCCCGTATGATCGGCCAGTTCGCGGTGACCTTCGGCCGCAAGGAGCTGGAGCGGCGGATGGCCGGACGGTTCTCCTCGGCCGCGGATCCGTCGGAGGCGAGCCGTCCGGCGCCCGGTGCGCCGGGTCCGGTCGCCCCGGCGACCACCGGATCGCCGATCCGGCCGAAGCCGGCGCGGTCCAGTCCCACCCGGTCGAGAGCGGCCGCCGCGAAGCCGGTGACGTCCGCCAGGCCCGCGGCGAACGGCGCGACCGCGCTCGGCATCGACGGTTACGACACCCTGGCCGCGTCTCAGGTGATCGCCCGTCTCGACGGGCTCACCGCAGGCCAGCTCGCCGCCGTAGGCCGCCACGAGGCGCAGAACCGCAACCGCAAGACGATCCTCGGACGGGTCGAACAGCTGACCACTCGATGAGCCTCGAGGTCACCACCCGGCTCGCAGCGGCCGGCGACCAGGCCGAGGTCGTCCGCCTCCTGGCAGCGATCCGCGCGACCGTCGCTGGCGAGCGGGGCGGCGACGCGTGGCTGGCCACGGCGGCCGCTGCGCTGCCGCTCGCCCCATTCGTCGCCGACGAGCTCCAGGACCCGGCGGCGGCGATGATCATCGGCGCGCTCGATGACGTGCCGGTCGGCCTGTGCCACGTGCGCGCGCTGCGGTGGCGTGACGGCACGATGGTGGCCGAGGTGCGACACCTCTTCGTCGACGCCGATGCCCGCGAGATCGGTGTCGGCGAGGCCCTGCTCGACGCAGCGATCGACTGGGCCCGTTCCCGCGGATGCACCGCCATCGAGTCGGTCGCCCTGCCGGGCGACCGGGCGCTCAAGAACCTCTTCGAGCGCTTCGGTGTCGTCGCCCGGGCCATCGTCGTCCACAAGGACCTCGGCTGACGGGCGGCCGGTGAGCTCGGCACACCCCGAGCTGTGCGTCGGAGCGGTCGTGGTCGACGCCGGGCGCCTGCTGCTCGTGCAGCGCGGTCGCGGCGTGGGCATCGGCGCGTGGAGCGTGCCCGGCGGCCGCGTCGAGGTCGGCGAGGCGATGGCCGACGCCGTCCGGCGCGAGCTGTACGAGGAGACCGGGCTGCGTGGCCGGGTCGTGCGCCACCTCGGCTGGGTCGAGCGCATCGGTGTGGAGGCCCATTTCGTGATCCACGACTACCTGGTGGCGGTCGGCGACCCTGGTGCGGCGACGGCGGGTGACGATGCGGCCGCCGTGCAATGGGTGCCGCTCGACGTCGTCGGCGACATGCCGGGGCTCGCCCCCGGACTAGCGGGATTCCTGCGCGACCACGCCGTCATCCCCTGACTCCGCTGCCCGACGTCAGCGGTGTCGTCAGCGGCCCGTCCACTCGGGCGGGCGCCGCTCGGCGAAGGCCCGGAGCCCTTCCTGCAGGTCGTCCGAACGGAGCATGCGGCCGATGGCGTCGTGGGACATCGCCCACAACGACTCGTCGTCGCTGTCGTCGGCGGCGAGCACGACGCGGCGGCTCTCCTGGACGGCGAGCGGCCCGTTGGCCCCGATGACCGCGGCGAGGTCGATTGCGGCCGCCTCGGCCTCGCCAGCGCCGACGAGGCGGCTGACCATCCCGAGCTGGTGGGCCCGCTCGCCGCTGATCGGCTCCCCGGTGAGGATGGCGTCCATCGCCGCCGCCCGACCGATGGCGCGCGGCAGGCGGAAGAGACCGCCGGCGGCCGCCACCAGGTTGCGGGTCACCTCGGCCAGCCCGAAGCTCGCCTGGGTGGAGGCGACCACGAGGTCGCAGGCGAGCACGATCTCGCAGCCGCCGGCGGTAGCCAGACCGTCGACCGCGGCGATCAGGGGCTTGGTCCGCTGACGCCGGACGAGCCCGGCGAAGCCACCCCGCGGGGTCGAGCTGTTCCCCTCGGGCGTGCCGAGCGACTTCAGATCCTGACCCGAGCAGAACACCGCACGATTGCCGGTCGACGCCGCCCGCAGGACCACGACCCGGACGTCGGCGTCCGCTTCCGCACGGTCGATCGCCGCCTCCATCTCCGCGGCCATCTGACGGTTGATGGCGTGACGGGCCTCGGGTCGGTTGAGGGTGATCAGGCCCAGCCGGCCCTGACGGTCGTAGTCGATCATCGGGCGAGCCTACGAGGTGGGTCGGCTCGTGTGAGGCTACGGAGTCGGCCGTTCGGGGTCGGCTGCCTCGGGTCGACGGTCGCGTTCCGACGGGCATGCGCGCGCAGACGCGGCGAGGAGCGATACGTTGTCGGTTGTGGAAGCCATCGGCTCCCGTGACGACGATGCCGCCCCGGGGGTGAACGAGTCTCGTACGCCCGTCGCCGCGAAAGCGTCGGCCCGTGGTGAGCGCGCTGTGCCGCTCGGGCCGGCCGAGGCTGCCGCCGCGCCGCACCTCGGTTGCCCGTACTGCTGTGGCTACGAGGTCGACCGGCTCTACGTCGGCTCGGCCGGCGTCGATTCGTGCATGTGCCGGGCGTGCGGAGCCGACTGGGACGAGGTTAAGGGCTCAGGCGAGGTCAAAGGCCGCTCGCGGCGGCATTCGGCCCTACTCCACCACTGACGGATCGACGTCGGCCACCGGTGCGGTGGGCGCCGCGGCTTCCGGCGCCGCGGCTTCCGGCGCCTCGACCGGTGCGGTGGGCTCGACCGGTGCGGTGTGCTCGACCGGTGCGGGCGCCTCGACCGTGGTCTCGGCGGGACCGGTACGAGCGGCCTCGTCGTGACTGTTGGACGCCGCCGGGCTGCCAGGCGTGTCGTTCGTTTCGACCGGCGCCGAGGACTCGGTGGACGCCTCAGACCGCTCGGGCGCGTCCACCGCCGACGCCGCAAGGGCCACCGCGGCGTCAGCGACCGGCGGGGCGGGCGGGGCCGGCGGGGCCGGTGGACGGGGCGGGCGCGGCGCGGTCTTGCCCGCCGGTGGACGGCCGCCGCCGGGGCGGGGACGGGCCGGGCGGGCGCCGGCCGCCGGCGGTTGGACACCGAGCAACGTCGCCAGTTCGGGGAGCAGGCCCGAGACGCGTCCGATGGCCGACTTCAACTCGTCGGTAACGGTGGCCGGAGGGGCGACGACCTTCACCTGACCGCGCACGGGGGAGTAGGCGAGGGCCTCGACGACCGCGGCCCAGCGTTCGCCCGAGGCGTCCGGGGTGAGCGCGGCCGTCGTCGCTTCGGCGAGGCGGGTACCGGTGTCGGTCGGAAAGCGGACGCCGGCCTTCGGCGGGCGCGATGACAGCCGCAGGGCCCGGACGAGACGGCCGATGTCGAGGGCGGCGCCGATGTCGCCGAGCCACTGGCTGTGCTCTTCGTCCTGACGACGGTTCAGCCCCTCGCGCAGTTGCTCGGCCAAGCCCCGTGTGGACTCGTCCCGCGAGACCCCCGGGTCGTTCACCGCGGCGACGACCGATCGGAGATCGCGCAGGTCGAGCTCGTCCAGATCGGCGACCGCACCTTCGGCCCGGTCGAGCCACTCGGCGACGCGGACCCTTGGCAGCAGTTCCTCGGCCAGCGCGAGCACACCACCCGAGCGGATCTCGGCCTGGCCGGCCGCCTTCAACTGGTCGTTCTGGTCCTGCACGGCCTGACGTACCGAGGGGATGCCGCCGCGCAGAACCTGCTCCGCGACGATGCGTTGCTCCTCGGGCAGGGAGGCGAGAAGGGCGTTGCGATGGGTGCGACCGGCCCGCAGCCGCTTGGGCTTGGGACGCTCGGGCATCTCCGGCACCGGCGGGCGGGCGGGACGATCGCGCCGCGGCCGTTCGCCCGCTCCTTCGCGTGGCGGTCGGCCGGTGTGCTCGCGCGCCGGGCCGCCGGGTCCACCGGGACCGCCGCCGCCCGGGCGCCGGTCGGGTCGCGGGCCGCGGTCCGGACGGTCGCTGCGGGGCGGGCGGTCGCCGCGGTCGCGTCGCGGGCCGTCGAAGTCGCGAGAGGGACGGTCGCCGCGGCTGGCGAGCACCTGTGTCACCGGCTCGAACGCCCGCTCCGACACGAGCTGGATCAGATCGGGGCCCTTGCGGCCGCGCGGCGAACTGAGGATCTCGGTCACGGTGATGCCGTCGAGATCGCTCTCGACCTCGGCCCGCAGCACGTCGCCGACCTTCGCGCCGGCCGGCAGGAGCGTGGCGCCCATCACCCCGCGCGGCTTCTGCGCGCCTGGCGCCCGCCAGGTCCACGTCCCGTCTGGGCGCGCGCTCGTCAACTCGATCTCGATCCGGCGGGACATGGCGTTCTACCGTATCGGACCAGGGCCGCAGCGACCAGCGAGGCCGTCGGCCTTCCGGACTCCACGGCCACTACCGTCGGGCGCATGCCCGTGTATGCCCTCGGTGACGCCGCTCCCCGCATCGACCCCACGGCGTTCGTTCACCCCGACGCCGTCGTCATCGGCTCCGTCACGATCGGTGCCGAAGCGTCGGTGTGGCCGGGAGCCGTGCTGCGGGGCGACGAGGGCCGTATCGAGATCGGGGCGTGCACCTCGATCCAGGACAACTGCGTGCTGCACACCACCGAGCGGTGGCCCACCATCGTTGGTGCGAACTGCGTCGTCGGCCACCTCGTGCATCTCGAGGGGTGCATCATCGAAGCAGGGTGCCTCATCGGCAACGGCTCGATCGTGCTTCATCGGGTCGTCGTGCGCAGTGGCGCGATCGTCGCCGCCAACGCCGTCGTGCTCAACGACACCGAGGTGCCGGCCGGCGCCCTGGCGCTCGGGGTGCCGGCCAGGATCCGCGAGGGGCTCGCCCGGCGCGAGGAGATCGAGTACGGCGTCGAGACCTACCGGCGCCGGGCCGCCCGGTATGCCAGCGAGATGGTGCGCATCGGTTGAGCCGGTTCCTGCGCGTGTGGCCGGGCCCGCTCGGTGCCGACCACGCCGTCGACCTCGTCTGGGTGAATGGGGCGGTCGCGGTCGGCGAAGGGACTGACCATCACCGGGGTGCGTACCTCGACGCCGGCTTCGACGACGATGCCGCGTTGACGGCGTCGTCGTTGGCGCTTCGGGGTCACCATGACGTGGAGATCGTCGAGGACGACGAATCGTGGTGGGACGGGTGGCGCGACCACGCCCGACCGGTGACCTGTCTCGACATCGTGGTCAACCCGGCATGGCGGCCACGGCCGCCGGTGTCGGCGGGAGCGACGGTGCTCGACATCGACCCGGGGCGCAGCTTCGGTAGCGGGGCGCACGTCACCACGCAGCTGGCGCTCGAGGCGTTGCAGACGCAACGGCTGGCCGGCGCCCGCGTGCTCGACGTCGGATCGGGCAGTGGCGTCCTCGGCATCGCCGCCGCGCTCCTCGGCGCATCGGCGGTCACGGCCGTCGACACCGATCCTGCGGCGCTCGTCGCGACGGCGGCCAACGCGGCGCGCAACGGCGTGCAGGGCGTCGTGGTGATCGGCGACGTCGGATCCGGCGGCCTCGATGATCTTGTCGAGGTCTTCGACGTCGTCCTTGCCAACGTCCCGACGCCGACCGTGATCGACCTCGCGTCGGCGATGGCCCGACGGTTGGCTCCCGGTGGTCGCCTTGTCGTCACCGGCTTCCTCACGGCGCGCGAGGTGGCGGTGGTGGCCGCGTTCGCGCCGCCGGCGCCGTTCGCGCGAAGCGAGCGCGACGGGTGGGCGTGCGTCGTGCTCGGCGCCGCGAACCGACCGTGAGCCGGCCGCGTACCGACCGTCAGCGACGGTGATCCGGCCGCCGGTGGCGTTGCTCGTTCGTGACGCTGCGGCGCGTGTTTCGCCCGCCCTCGGTGTGGGTGCGGCCACCGAGCCGGGTGCAGCTCGGGCCGTGACCGGAGACTGACCGGGGTGCTGGCCGAGCTTGGCCGGACCTTTACCGTCCCCTTCCCTTCGCCGGTCGGGTCGTCACATTTGATTGCTACGGTTTCTTTACGGTTACCCGCTGGTAGCCGGCAACGGAACGGTGGATCGATGGCGACGACGGCTTCAGACGTAGCGCATCTCCTGCGGCGTGCGGGTTTCGGCGGGACCGCCACCCGTGTCGCCCAACTGGTCCCTCTCGATCGCCCGACGCTCGTGGATGCCGTGCTCGACATCGCGGCGAACCCGGCCGACACGCTGCCGCCCGAGCTCGCCGACCCGGCGAAGGGCAAGTACGAGCAGTTCGTCGCGATGCTCCACCAGTGGTACGACCGCATGGCCACCTCGCCGACGCCGGTCGTCGAGAAGATGACCCTGTTCCTGCACGGCCATTTCACGACGCAGTCGAGCGAGGTCTACCTCCCGAAGGTGATCCGTGAGCAGATCTCGTTCTACCGGGCGAACGCCCTCGGCAACTTCCGTACGTTGGTCGACGGCATGGCGCTGCAGCCGGCGATGCTGCTCTACCTCGACAACGCGTCGAACAACCAGTGGGTGCCGAACCAGAACTTCGCCCGCGAGCTGCTCGAGCTGTTCACCCTCGGAGTCGGCAACTACACCGAGACCGATGTCATCGAGGCGGCCAGGGCGTGGACCGGATTCACGGCCAACACCGACTGGGACGCCGGCGTGTCCACCTACGTGTTCCGGGCTGACTGGCACGACGCGGGCAACAAGACGTTCCTGGGTACGACGAAGAACTTCGACGGGCCAGCAGTCATCGCCGAACTGTTCGCCAACCCGGCCACGGCCGCGATCATGGCGAAATTCGTCGTCAGCAAGCTGTGGCGGTTCTTCGCATCGCCCACGGTTCCGGTCGGTGTCGCAGACGCGTTGGCGAAGGTGTTCGTCGACAGCAACTGGGAGCTGAAGCCGGTGCTGCGGGCGCTCTTCCTGCGACCCGAGTTCTGGACACCGGAGACGAAGGTCGGGCTCGTCCGCTCGCCGGCCGAGTGGATCGCCGCGGCGATCCGGGGAACCGGGCTTCCGTCCAAGGCCCTGAACCCGCAGTGGCATCACGCCGACATGGGCCAGGAGCTGTACAACCCGCCGAACGTGGCCGGGTGGAAGTCGAACGAGTACTGGATCTCGACCTCGGCTGCCGGCGCACGCGCGAACTTCGCCGACAACGTCGCGTACGCGCTCGACAAGAACAAACTGCTCGTCGACTCGGTGAGCAAGCCGCCTGACCAGGCGGTGCAGGCGGTGCTCGATCAGTTCCAGGTGCTCGCGCCGGCGCCGCGCACGCTCGAGGTGTTGAACGCCTGGATCGCCGCCCAACGTGCCGCCCAGTTCCAGGCGTGGGCCGAACCCGGAAACCTCGTCCGCCTCGTGTTGCTCGCCCCCGATCTGCAGATGGCCTGAAGGAGAACCACGGTGCTACCCAAGGACATCGAGACCGAAGCCGCGCTCGCCTATCTGAGCTCGAACCCGGCGTACGGGGCGCGCGGCGTGAGCCGGCGTCGCTTCCTGCAGACCGCGGCGCTGGCCGGCGGTAGCGCCGCCGCTCTGGCTGCGCTTCCCGGAGCCGACGCGTGGGCGACGGCGCCGATCGGGCCGCGCGACGGCGTGTTGATCCTGCTCATGCTGCCCGGTGGCAACGACGGTCTGAACACCGTCGTGCCGACCGAGAACGGCGTGTACTACAGCAAGCGAGGTTCGCTGGCGATCCCGGCGGCCAGCGCGCTCGACCTCGGTTCCGGGTTCGGGTTCAACCCGGCGATGAAGAACCTCCACCGCATGTTCGGCGAGGGCAAGGTCGCCGTCGTCCAGGGCGTCGGCTACCCGAACTACACGCGCAGCCACTTCGATTCGATGGACGTCTGGATGCGGGCCTGGGCCGGCGCCGGTCGAATGAACAGCGGCTGGATCGGACGTTGGGTCGACGGCATCGGCGGGACCGATGACATCTTCCAGTCGGTGTCGTTCGGCAACAGCGTGCCCCTGCATCTGCGCGGCAACTCGCGGACGGCCACCACCGTGCCGACGTCGGGTGGCCAGTTCGGCACGCGGTCGGGGGCGAACGACGCCCGCATGTACGACGCGCTCAACGCCCTTGGCTCGGCCCCCACCGGCTACGGCCGTCTCGGCGATCTCATCGCCAAGACCGAGTCGAACATGATCACCGCCGCGCAGACGACGGCGCCGCTGTACGTCGCCAAGCTCCCCGACGGGGGCTTCGCCCGGCAGCTCACCCTCGCCGCCCGGCTCGTCAACGCCGACCTCGGCGTCCGCGTGATCACCGCCACGCTCGGCGGCTTCGACACGCACGCCGGTCAGGCCGATGGGCATACGAAGTTGCTTGCTGCGCTCGACAACGCGGTCGAGGCGTTCTGGTCGAGCCTCGACCCCGCCTTCGCCCAGCGGGTCACGATGATGACGTTCTCCGAGTTCGGGCGCGAGCTCGAGAAGAACGGGTCGGACGGCACCGACCACGGCACCGCGAGCAACATGTTGCTCATCGGGCCGCAGGTGCGCGCCGGCCTGCACGGTCAGTTCCCGTCGCTGGCCACGCTCGACCGGGCGAACATGTTCCAGTTCACGACCGACTTCCGCTCGGTCTACGCCACCGTGCTGCAGCAGTGGCTCGGCGCCGACCCGAACCAGGTGCTCGGCGCCCAGTTCGAGCAGCTCGA
>JAYUAM010000748.1:0-3381 GCA_043741295.1 Acidimicrobiia bacterium | reverse complement strand
ACGCCGTGAGGATCACGACCTGCCCGAAGTCCATCGTGGCGTTCACGAGCACGGGGGTGAGCGCCAGCGGCAGCACGTGCTTGCGCAGCACGCGACTGCGACTCGCGCCGATGGTGACCGCCGCCTCGATGTGCTCACGGTTCTTGATCGACAGCACCTGGGCGCGCACGAGGCGCGCGTAGATCGGCCACCACACGAGCACGATCGCGTAGAACGCGTGGTTCAGGCCGGGGCCGAGCGCGGCGGCGACGGCCATCGCCAGGAAGATCGGTGGGAACGCCATCACGACGTCGGCGGTGCGCATGACGACGGCGTCGACCCAACCGCCGACGTACCCGGCGAACGCCCCGAGCGTGGTGCCGATGGCCACGGCGACGACGATGACGGCGACCGAGATCGGCAACGTCTGGCGGGCGCCGTAGAGCACGCGCGTGAACACGTCCCGGCCGAGCGCGTCGGTGCCCAACCAGTGGTGTGCGCTCGGCGAGAGCAGGCGCTTGCCGGAGCTGGCGAGCGGGTCGTACGGGGCCCACCACTGCACGGTGAGCAGCACGAGCAGCCACAAGGACCCGGTGACGATGCCGAAGGCGATCTGCGGCCGCCGCGCGTGGCGGGCCGTACGCCGGGCGAGCGACGAACGCCGTGGAAGGTCGACGGCGGCGAACGTCGTCACGACAACCTGATCTTCGGATCGGCCACCGCGTAGAGGACATCGGTGACGAGGTTGATGAGCAGGAACATCGCCCCGCCGAAGATGCACACGCCGTTGATCGCGGGATAGTCCAGGTTCCGCGCGGCGGAGACGGCGTACGAGCCGATGCCGTTCCACGAGAAGATCGTTTCGGTGAGCACCGCTCCGGTCAGTAGCGTGGCGAACGAGTAGCCGAGGATCGTCAGCACCGGCAGCAGGGCGTTGCGGAGCACGTGGCTGCGCAGCACCTGGCGCTCCTTCAAGCCTTTTGCGCGGGCCGTGCGTACGTAGTCGGAGAAGAGCTCGTCCAGCATCGCCGCCCGCACGAGCCGGGAGACGACGCCCATCATCGTCCAGCCGAGCACGAAGCCGGGCAGCAGCAGACGCACGAGCGACTGGCGGAACAGTGTGAAGTTCCCGTCGAGCAGCGCGTCCACCGTGTAGAGCCCGGTGTGGTGGGGAGGCGCGCTCGTGCGCGCCGGTAGCCGACCCGGCCCGGGGAGCCAGCCGAGCTTGGCGTACAGCAGGAACAGCAGCACGAGCCCGGTCCAGAACACCGGGAGTGACGAGCCGAGCAGCGAGAAGAACCGGCTCACGTGGTCGATCGGTCTGTCCTTGCGGGCGGCGGCGATGACGCCGAGAAGCACCCCGCCGCCGCCCCCAAGGATCATCGCTGTCGCCGCCAGCTCGCCGGTGGCTGGCAGCCGCTCGCGCAGGTCGCTGACGACGCTGTTCTTCGTGCGGAACGACGTGCCCATGTCGCCCTTGCCGAGGTTCTTCAGATACGTGACGTACTGCTGGCCGACGCTGCCGCCCAGACCCCAGCGTCGCTTCGCCGCCTCCACCACCTGCTCGTTGTTCAGCGCGCGTTCGCCGACGATGGAGACCAGCGGATCGGAAGGGATCAGCCGGGAGATGGCGAACGCGATGCTGACGATGCCGAGCAGGAGCAACGGCATCGCCAGCACGCGCTTGGCGACGAACTGGGCCACCTCAGCAGCGCACGGCCGTGCGCGGGTGGGACGGTTCGGGCACGATCATCCGAGGCCGAGCTTGGCCACTTCGAGGTTGCAGCAGGCGCTGTAGTGCATGTTGGTGATGTCGCTGGCGTAGGCCAGCACCAGCTTCGGGTTCACCATCGGCAGGATGATGAGATCGTCCTCCATCGCCTGGCCGAGCTGGGTGTAGAGCTTCGTCTTGGCGTCACCGCTCGCGGCCTGGGCCTTGGTGTACAGATCGCCCTCGGCCGGGTTGATGATCGGCGCGCCGGCCTTGCCGCCACCGGCCCGGCCCGCCCACGACGAGCCGGCCGTCATCCCGAAGTACTGCACGTACTGGCTCGAGTCGGTGTGGTCCGGCGCGAAGTACACGGCCGTCACGGGGATGCCCTGGGCCCCGATCGTGTCGGCCCACTGCGGGAACTCGACCGGCTGCAGCTTGAGCTCGACCTTGATCTTCTTCAGGTCCTGCTGCACCTTCTGCATCATCACGTCGAAGTCGACGCCGTAGACGTTCACCTTCGGATAGGTGGCGTCGAGGGTGAAGCCGGCGTCCTTGCCGGCGTCCTTCATGAGCTGCGCGGCCTTCACGAGATCCTGCGCCGGCGGCGTGAGGCCGTCCGCCCCCTGGAAGCCGTTCGGGATCGGCGACGCCTGAGGCTTGCCGTTCCCCGAGACCGTCGCGTCGATCATGCCCGTGTAGTCGATGGCGAGCTTGATCGCCTGGCGCACCTTGGCGTCCTTCAGGTTCTCCGCCCCGGTCGCGCCGGGGCTGAGCGCGATGTAGATGTAGTTGTACGAGTCGACCGTCGCCGACTTCACCTTCGCCGAGCCCTGGAGCTCCTTCAGCGAGTTGAAGCTGATCTGCATCGCGATGTCGGCATCGCTCTGCTGGAGCTGCTGGAGCTGCGCGGAGGAGTCCTTGACCTCTTTCAGCGTGACCTTGGGGAACACCGGCTTCGTTCCCCAGTACTTGTCGTTGCGCTTCAGCACGAGCTTGTCGCCCTCGACGTAGGATTCGATCTCGTACGGGCCACTGCCCGCCGAGGCGCCCTTCTGGAACCACGCCTCGGCAGTGTCGGTGTCCGCCCCCGGACCGCTCTGCGCCTTGGCCTGATCGGTGGCGAGCTTCGAGTTGGTGATGCCCATGTAGCTGGCGCTCACGATCGGGAGGAACGCCGAGTTCGATGCCTTGAACTTGACGACCACGGTCGCGGCGTCCGGCGCGGTGATCGAGTCGAGGCCGTCCATCAGGTACGAGGCGGAGCCCTTCACGTTGGCCAGGCGTTCCCATGACCACTTCACGTCGGCCGACGTGACGGCCGAGCCGTCGGCGAACTTGGCGTTCTTGTCGAGCGTGAACGTGAACTGGGTGTTGTCGGCGTTCGCTTCCCACTTCGTGGCAAGGCGGGGAAGCTGCTTGCTCGGGTCGTTCACGTCGAGGCCGATGAGGGTCTCGTAGGCCGCGGTGAGCAGGATCTGGCACGTGTCGCAGTAGGAGCGCGCCGGGTCGAGCGAGTTGATGTCCATGTTGCGGGCGATCACGAGCTCGCGGGCCGGCTTGCCACCCGTCGCCGCCGTGGTGGCCGTGGCGGCCGTGGCGGCCGCCGTGCTGGCTGACCCGGCGGCGGCAGCGGTGGTTGCCGCGGCGCTGGCGGCGGTGGTCGCGGAGGTCTTCTTCGCGCTGCTCCC
>JAYUAM010000747.1:0-1278 GCA_043741295.1 Acidimicrobiia bacterium | reverse complement strand
CGATGCGGTCGAGGTCGGTCATGTGGAACTTGCCGCCCGGCTTCATGTCGGCGAGGTGGGGCACGCGAGCGGCGATCGTGTTGAAGTCGTCGAGGTCGAGCTTGACGCCGGCCTCGTTGGCGATGGCGAGCAGGTGGAGCACGGCGTTGGTGGAGCCGCCGAGCGCGTTGGTGACGGCGATGGCGTTCTCGAACGCCTTGCGCGTCATGATCTGGCGTGGCGTGATGCCGAGACGCAGCAGGTTGACGACGGCCTGGCCGGCCCGGAAGGCGTCGTCGTCACGGCGACGGTCGACCGAGGGCGGGCTCGCCGATCCGGGCAGCGACATGCCGATCGCCTCGCCGATCGAGCTCATCGTGTTGGCGGTGAACATGCCGCCGCACGCACCCTCGCCGGGGCAGGCGTTGCGCTCGATCATGTCGAGGTCGGCCTCGCTCATCGTGCCGGCGCCGACCGCGCCGATGGCTTCGAACACGCTCGTGATGTCGAGCACCTTGCCGTTCCAGTGGCCCGGAAGGATCGAGCCGGCGTACACGAACACCGCGGGGAGGTCGAGCCGCGCCGCCGCCATGAGCACGCCGGGCTGGCTCTTGTCACACCCGGCGAGCACGACCATGCCGTCGAGCCGCTCGGCGAACATCACGGTCTCGACCGAGTCACAGATGACCTCGCGCGACACGAGCGAGCCGCGCATGCCCTCGTGCCCCATCGAGATGCCGTCGGACACCGAGATCGTGCCGAACTGGAGGGGAAACCCGCCGCCGTCGCGCACACCGTCCTTGGCCCGTCGGGCGAGACGGTCGAGCGAGAGGTTGCACGGCGTGATCTCGTTCCACGTCGACGCGATGCCGATCTGGGGCTTGTCCCAGTCGCCATCGCCCATGCCCACCGCGCGCAGCATCGAGCGGGCGGCCGCCTTCTGGATGCCGGTCGTGACGTCGTGCGACCGGGGCTTCAGGTCGCCGCGGGCGATGCTGCGATCGGCGTCACCGGTGCCTGAGCCAGTGTCGGAGCCGGTGCCCGCGCCGGAGACAGATGAGGTGTCGTGAGCGGTACCGATGTCGTCGTGCGCCATGGGCGAACGCTACC
Organism: Acidimicrobiia bacterium; assembly: GCA_043741295.1. Lineage (GTDB taxonomy): Bacteria > Actinomycetota > Acidimicrobiia > Acidimicrobiales > Ilumatobacteraceae > JAYUAM01. The sequence continues at coordinate 189 of JAYUAM010000747.1, read as the reverse complement.
GCGCCCGGTCCAGCCGGTTCCCGTCCTGGTCAGCCCGGGTGTGGCTGACAGCCGCCCGTCGTGGCTGGCACACTCGTTGCTCCGTGCCACCGACGGCGGGCCGCCCGACCGCCTTCGGAACCCCACCTGATGACCGCGACATGACCCATCACACGACCGGTACATGACCGGCACGATCCGACTCCGCCC
>JAYUAM010000746.1:0-1280 GCA_043741295.1 Acidimicrobiia bacterium | reverse complement strand
CACCGGGCCGCTCGCCGGCGAGCTGCTGCAGCGCGTCGGCGTGGCCGAGCCACCGAAGTTCCTGCAGCACCGCCACGACCACGTCGCCGGCGTTCCGTGCCACGTGATGCGGCTCTCGTTCACCGGCGAGGCGTCGTTCGAGCTACATCACGCCGTCGACCAGTCGGTGGAGCTGTGGCGGGCGTTGATGGAGGCCGGTCGCCCGCTGGGCATCCGCCCGCACGGTCTGCAGGCGCTCTTCGGCCTGCGGTTGGAAAAGGGCCACGTCATCGTCGGCATGGACACCGAGATGGACACCACGCCGCGGCGCATCGGCATGGACTGGGCGGTGAAGATGGACAAGCCGACGTTCCTCGGCAAGCCCGCGCTCGCCCGCACCGCGCCGCTCGTCGACCACCGACGTCTGGTCGCGCTGACGATGGACGGTGCCGCCCCGACCGAGGGGACGCCGGTGTTCGACGCGGCTGGCAACGAGATCCTCGGCCACGTGAGCTCCACGTTCTTCTCGCCCCAGTTCGGCCACTCGGTGATGCTCGGGTGGGTCAAGCGTGGTTGGGACCCCGAGGGGCCGTTGCCGGCGACTCTGCTCGTGGACGGGCGTGTCGCCACCCTCACCCACGCGCCCTTCTACGACAAGGAGGGTGCTCGTGCCCGTCTTTGAGACGATGCGTGGCCAGCGCGCCGTCGCCGCCCCCGCCGCGATCGACGCCGCACTGGCGAACTGGGCCGCGCTCCCGTCCGAGTCGAGCGCCGTCCGAGCGAACCGTCCCGGATTGGAGACACATAGGTCTTCAGTCCGAGACAGTTCGCCGATCGTCCTGCGACTCGCGCCGGACGAGGTGCTCGTGCTCGGGGCCGGTCTGCTCGGGGCGCCGGACCTGACCGTGGCCGGCGACGAGCATGCCCTGGTCGTCGACGAGGCCGGGTTCTCGGGCTGCTGGTTCTCGCGGGAGGACTACGAGCGCGTCGTCGCGCCGTACGTCGACTGGCGCCTGCCGACCGAGCGGCCCGGCCTCGCTCAGGGTCGGGTCGCCGGCGTGCCCGCCAAGGTGTGGTGCACGGCCGACGGGGTGCTCGTGCTCACGAACACCGCGTACGTCCACGATCTGCGGGAGCGCCTCGTATGAACGAGTTCGTCGAGACGGGTGGGCTGGCGTCTCTCCTCACCGCTGACGTGACCGGTGGAGGTCGGCGATGAACGAGTTCGTCGAGACGCTGCTCTCGTTGGAGTGGCGCGAACCGAAGGCAACCTACGACGTCGTCATCATCGGGGGCGGCGG
>JAYUAM010000745.1:0-1280 GCA_043741295.1 Acidimicrobiia bacterium | reverse complement strand
CAGCTCAGACCGCGAGCCACACGCCGGGTCCGACCTCGGCCACCTCGCCGCGTCGCACGAACCGTTCGAGGTGGAGCGTCGCCGTTCGTCGCTCGACGTGGTCGGCGAAGAGCAGCTCGACGCCCGGCCGGTAGACGAAGCGACGGTCGACGAGCTCGGCCAGCGTGCGCGGCTCGGCCAGGAATGCGAGGTAGGCAGCGTCACGACGGTCGATCACCGATGCGAACACGTCGAGCCGGCTCACGAAGTCGGCGCGCCCCTCGACGACACCCTTGTGGTGGAACGTGACGTACCAGCGCGCGTCGATCTGCCGGCAACGGGCGATCGAGTCCTCGAACGCGTCGAGGTCGCTCCAGTGGTCGCCGTAGTACGGGCCGAACCCGGTGAGGTCGATGTCGGCGCAGAAGAACACGCCCTCGCTGTCGACCAGGAATCCGCAGTGGCCGCGGGTGTGCCCGGCGAGGTGCACCACCTCGACCACCGTGCCGCCGCCGAGTTCGATGCGATCGCCGTCGGTCAACGCCGTGGCGTCGGGACGAGCGACGTAGTGGAACTGATCGAGAAGGTCGGCGCGCCACGCAATCGCCATCTCGTCGGGCATGCCGTAGACCGCGAGGAGCCCGTCGATCGAGTGCAACCCGGGTAGGTCGGCGCCGTGGGATTGCACCGCCGCGTCCGGGAACAGGTGAAGCCCGGCGAGATGGTCCTCGTGGGCATGAGACACGAGCACGCGGTCGACGGCGGCCGGCGCGCCGCCGCGCCCGACCAGCGAGAGCGAGGGGTCGACGAGCACGACCCCGTCGGGTCCTTCGACGAGCAGTGAGTTGCCGTGGGGGTACTTCCCCCCATGGTCACCGATCAGAGCCGTCGCCCGGCCGAGCCGCAGGTCGGTCTCACGGAACACGGTCGTCGCCATGGCACCGATGCTACGAGTCGGGCCGGGCTACGAGTCGGGCCGGCCGGTCCCGGAGGTTCGGGGTGCCGCGTCGGACCTTAAGACGATCTCGGTGGAACCGGTCAGATACTTGTAAGCGTGGTGACATCCGCGCTGGCGCCGCTCGTTCGGCCACTCTTAGCGGGATTCAGCGCCTAGGTGCTAGGTCCTAGGTGCTAGTACTCAACATGTTTTTCGAATCCTCGCGGAGTAGGAACTGAACACGATCCTTCATGAGACACGCGCGTGACGGCAGGCGGATCGTCGGAAGCAGCGACAGCGGGAGCACCACGATGAATCAGCCGGGCGACCCACCGACGGGCGGCATCACCGAAGAGACGACAGA
>JAYUAM010000744.1:0-3387 GCA_043741295.1 Acidimicrobiia bacterium | reverse complement strand
GCGTCGGGCGGGCTCCCGGGATGGTGCGCCAACTCTTGAGCGCATCTTGCCCAGATGTCATGGTCCGCCTCTATGGTTCCGGCCGCCATGGTCCCGTCCATGAGGCGTGGGGTGCGGGCGGCGGTCGTGGGAGTGCTGCTCGCGTCGGGCGCGCTGGCCAGCACTCCGGCGCTCGCCGTCGCCGCGAGCGGAGCCGGCATCGCGGCCGACGCCGATGCCCGCCGCGTCGACGCGGTCGTCGTGGACACCGGCCACGGCACGGTCGAGGTCACCTCCTATCCCCAGATCACGCTCGACGAGTACCGCCGGCTCCGCCAGTCGGCCACGGCCGAGCAGACCGTCTCGCTCGACACGATGTTGCAGCTCGCCGAGACGGCCGCCGACCCGCTGCGCGCCGACCAGTGGCACCTCGATGCTGTGCACGCCGAGCAGGCGTGGTCCGCCGGCACCGCCGGTGTCACCGTCGCCGTCGTCGACACCGGCGTGGTCGACGTCGACGGGCTCGTCATCGACGCCTCGGCGAGCTTCGTGGACCAGACGACTTCGCCGTTCGAACACGGCACCCAGGTGGCGGCGACGATCGGCGCCGCCCTCGGCAACAGGGCCGGCGGTGTCGGCGTCGCTCCCGGCGTGCACCTCCTGTCGGCCCGGGTCTGCGTCGCCACGCTCTGCCCGACGAGCGCGGTCGCCCGTGGCATCGTCTGGGCCGTCGACCGAAGCGCCGACGTGATCAACCTGTCGCTTGGCGGCGCCTACTCGGCCGTCATCGACCGGGCCGTCTCCTACGCCATCGCTCGCGGCGTCTCGGTGGTCGCCGCGGCCGGCAACAGCTCGTGCGCCAACGCCAGCCTGACGTGCAACCCCGACGCCGACAACGTGATGTTCCCGGCTGCGCTCGAGGGCGTCATCGCCGTCACGTCGACCGGTGCGAGTGGCCGCCCGAGCGCCTGGACGAGCAAAGGCCGCCGCACGTCGGTTGCTGCTCCCGGCGAGGACATCTGGATGTCGGGGCCCGGTCTGTTCGGCACGATGACGTCAGGCACGTCGTTCGCCGCACCGATCGTCGCCGGCGCGATCGCCGAGATGCGGGCGGCCGCTCCGTCGCTCTCGCCCACCGAGATCGCCGCCTCCGTCCGCCTGTCGGCGGTGTTGCCGGCCGACACCGCCCTGCCCCGTCCGGGCGTGGCCCGCGAGTGGTACTACGGCGCCGGCGTCTTCGACGCCGGCCGCGCCGTGGCGACCGCAGGCCGCCTCGACGGCGCGACCTGGGCGGCGCCCGCCGCGACGAGCCGGCCGGGTGCGGTCGACCTGGTGTGGACGGCCGTGCCGCAGGCCGTCGCGTATGACATCCACGTCGATGGCCGCCCGACGCTCACCGTCGCGGGGCCCACGGCGACGATCGTCGGCCTCGTCGACGGGCAGCCGTACGGCGTCGCCGTCGAGGCCCGCACAGCGAGCGGTCCCGTCATCGGTCGGCCGACGCTCGTCACCGCGCAGGTCGCCCTACCGGCCCCGGTGATCACCAGCGTCCACGACCTCGCCGACGGCAGCGGTGACGTCGCGGTGCAGCTCGCTGGCGTACCGGCCGGCGTCGACATGGTCGATGCCCGGATCGACGGCCGTCCCGTCGGCCGTGTGCTGCTGCCCGGCTCGGTGTCGGTGCCATCAGCCGTGGCCATGGTGCGCGTGCCCGTCGGCGGCAACACCGTGGCGGGTCGGCTCGACCTCGCCTACGTGTCGAGCGTCGGCGGCCGTTCGCCGTCGAGCCGGGCCACGGTTTCGGCGAGCCGGTTCCTGCCCGAACCGGGCGACGTGCGGACGACGGTCAGCGATGGCCGCATCGACGTGGCGTGGAACGCCGTCGCCGGAGCCACCGTCTACGACGTCGACATCTCCCACATCGAGCGGTCGACAGGCGCGCCGCAGTGGGTCACGTCGTCGTCCTCGACGACGGGTACGTCGATGACGCTCACGGGCGTCGTCAACGGGGCGACGTACCACGTCTCGGTCAACAGCCGCATCGTGCTCACCGGGGCGACCTCGTCGTCGGTCGACCTCGCCGCCATCGCTGTGCCGGACGCGCCCACACCGCCGTCGTCGCTCGCCGTCGAGATGATCGGTGGCGCCGCCGGGAGCTCCGTGCGACTGCGCTTCCCGGTCACACAGGTCGGCGACCGCTACCTGCTCTCGACGACGACGGCCGCACCGCGCGAGATCGTGCCCGACACGGTGGCGGATGGATCGGCGGCGACGACGCTCACCGATGCCGCCTTCCGCTTCGGACGCGGTGCCCCGGTGCGGTTGTGCGTCGCCGTGGTGCGCATGCTCGACTCCGGTGCCTACACGCAGTATGGGCCCTGGTCCACGGGCGTCACGTTCCGTCTCGGCGGCGCAGCGAGCGCATCGGACGGCAGTGCCTGCGCCGACCTGTCGACGCTCGCCGCGCCGGCCTCGCCGCTCGGGCCGGGCTTCTCGGCTCGCCGCCCGATCCGCATGGTCGACACCCGCCAGTCCGCGATCGTGACCGCCGGCGCGACGCTGGTCGTGCCGGTCGCCGGTATCGCCGGCATCGGGGACGACGTCTCAGCCGTCGCCGCCAACATCACCGCCGTCGGACCGGCCGGGCCCGGCTACCTCACCGTGTGGCCGTGCGGTCAGGAGCGCCCGCTGGCATCGTCGGTGAACTATGGCGCCGGCGAGGTGTCGGCCAACGCCGTGTTCACGTCGCTCGGCGACGGTGCGCTCTGTGTGTACTCGAGCGCAACGTCGCATGTCATCGTCGATGTCACCGGCACGTTCAACGGTTCAGCCCCGTCGTACACGCCCGTTGCGCCGACGAGGGTCGTCGACTCACGGTCGGGCGATCTCGGCGGGCGTCTCGCCGCCGGATCGACCGTGGTGATCTCGCTGTGGGGCCACGGCAGCGTGCCCGATGGTGCCGGCGCGGTCACGATCAACGTCACCGGGATCGACGCCGCCACCGCCGGTTACGTCACGCTGTGGCCGTGCGACAACGCCCGACCGGCGACGTCGAACCTCAACCTCGCCGGTGGGTCCACCCGCCCGAATCTCGTCACCGTCGGTCTGTCCGTGGCCGGCGAGGTGTGCCTCTACACGCAGAGTGCGCTCGACGTGGCCGTCGACGTCGCCGGCTGGTGGGGGACCGGGGCATCGACGGCGTTCACGTCCGTCGCACCGAGTCGCGTCGTCGACTCCCGCATCGGCCAGGGCATCACGACCCGTCTCGCCGCCGGCGAGATGGTCGAGGTGAGCGTCGCCGGATCGGCGGGGGTCGGAGCCGACGCTCGGGCCGTGTCGATGAACATCACGGTCGTTTCGCCGAAGAGCAACGGGTACCTCACCGCCTGGCCGTGTGCCGAGCGTCCG
>JAYUAM010000743.1:0-7933 GCA_043741295.1 Acidimicrobiia bacterium | reverse complement strand
CGGCTGGACCGGCGACCCAGGCCGCCAGCTCGACGACGCGGTACCCCTCGAGCACGTTCATGGGAGCGAGACGACGGTGACCGTGCCGGCTCCCCCGTCGACGCGCACGAGGGCGCCGTCGGGAATCGATCGAGTGGCGCCTGCGACCGAGACGACGCACGGCAACCCCAGCTCGCGGCTGACGATCACTGCGTGGGTGATCTGGGCGCCGACGTCGACGACAACGGCGGCGGCCGGCACGAACAGCGGCGTCCAGCTCGGGTCGGTGGCCGGCGCGATCAACACGTCGCCGGGCTCCAGCCCGCGCGGATCGGCGGGATCGAGCACGATGCGCGCCCGGCCGGTGGCGACGCCCGGCGAGCCGGCGATGCCGGTGAGCACGGTTCCGGCGGCGGCCGCCGTCAGCAGGGCCGCCGACCGCTTCGGCCACGTCGATACGTCGGGTGGCGCACCTTTGCTCACGAACGGCGGCTCGACATCCCACAGCGCGAGGTAGGTCGCTTCGCGGGCGGCCGCCACCCCGTCGAAGCGCTCGGGGTGCTCGACGACGTCGTCCATCTCGCCGTCGGTCAGCATGAAGATCTGCTCGATGTTGTCGAGGAACCCGGTGTCGACCCAACGCCGGCCGAGCTCTCGGTAGGCGAGTCGCATCTCATGCACCACCTTGATGCTGTTCGTCTTCGTGCGCTCACGGCCCGCGGCGGTGAGCTGGGCGAGACGGAGCGACGAGTCGAACGTGCCGAGCACCTCCGCGTTGTCGGCGAGCACCGCCCGGACCTCGGCCGTGGCCGCCTCGCGCTCGACGGCGCGCGTGTCGGTGCGCGCCGTCGGCGAGTCGGCATCGGCAGCAAGCCGCATGCGGTCGATCGCTACGAGGACGAGCGCGGGGTTCGTGCCCCACACGTGGCTGCGGAACTCCCACTCGTTCGGCCCGCGGCTGCCGAAGTTGCGCAGGAACTGTTCGAAGCGCCAGCCGAACTCGGAGGCCTCGGTGTCGCCGGCTTCCGCCGACGCGGCCAACCGATCGCCAAGCCCTGACACGCCGGCGTCGAACGCCGCCGTGAGCGAGGAGGACGAGCGCACCAGGCGGCCGAGCTCCCACAGCGCGAAGCTGGGCGCCGCCGAATCAACCTCGCCGAGGCCGGCCACGAGCACCATTGCCAACTCGGGCCGACCGATCGCGCCGAGCACCTGACCGAGCACGCCGAGCCCGATGCCCGTCGCCCCCGACGTCATGATGTGGCGGCAGAACAGTCGCCGGTACAGCGGGATGAACGACCGGGCCTGATCGACCAGCTCCTGGTCGGTCATCTCCTCGAGCACCGGGCGACGGGCCACCCAACGGTCGACCTCGTCCCGGTCGGCGGCCAGCTCGTCGAGCGACGTGCGCGTGAACAGCTCCCCGATCCACGCGGTCATCAGCGCCGAGTGCCGTTCGCTCTCGTCGGTCGGCCTGGCCTCCTCGGCGTACGGGGTGATCCCCGGCATGTCGCCGAGGTACTGCACGTCGGCCAGCTCGGGCGTCATGCCGGGCATGCGGAGGCCGTACAACCGGATGAGCGACAGGTTCAGGTAGAGGTAGCCGCCGAAGATGCCGACGCAGTCCGGCCGGTCGGGCTCGAACTCGTCGTGGTCCATCGTGCCGCCGCGAACGTACGCGTCGCGCCATCCCTGCTCCCCCGGCCCGGCGATGCCAAACGACGACGTGAGCGGCGACACCGGGTCCGGCATGACCTCGCCAGCGTTGGCGCGGGTGTAGATCGGGTAGCGCTCGCTGGCCAGCGTGTCGGCTATCCAGGAACCGGTCATGAGCGCACACCCCGAGCACGCACCGTCATGAGCGCACCCCCCGAGCACGCACCGTCATGAGCGCCATGGCGCGCTCAGAGCACCGTGACGAGGCCGCTGTTCCCGTCGACACGCACGCGGGCCCCGTCGGGGATCCGTTGCGTGCCTCCGGTGGCCGAGATCACGCACGGGATGCCGAGCTCGCGACTGACGATCACCGCGTGGCTGAGCGGTGCACCCACGTCGACGACGACCGCCGCGGCCGGCACGAACAGCGGCGTCCAGCTCGGATCGGTAGCGGGGGCGACGAGGATGTCGCCGGGCGCCAACGCGGTCGGATCGTTCGAGTCGAGAACAACCCGCGCGATGCCCTCCACGACGCCCGAGCACCCGGGGATGCCTTGCAACGTGTCGCCACTCGCGAGCTTGTCGAAGCGGATGGCGTCGCGTCGCACCCACGCGCCGGGGAAGTCGGGCTGACCGTCGAACACGAACTGCGGCTCGTGCGCCGCCAGCTCCTCCCATTGGGCGCGGCGCTCGGCGATCACCGGCTTCATCGAGGGAGGATCGGCGAAGAAGGCATCGAACTCGCCCGCGAACAGGAAGGCCCAGTCGTTCGGCTCGGCGAAGTGCCCGGCCTTCACCATGCGGCGGCCGAACTCCAGCATCGGCACGCGCGCCTCATGGATCAGCCGGATGTTGTTCGTCTTCGTGCGCTCACGGGCCGGCAACCACACGGCGGCGGCGGCGTAGGCGAGCTCGAAGTTCTGCTTCGTCTCGTCATCGACCCCTGCCGCCTGCAGGGTGGCACGCACCTCCTCGCCCGCCGCGGCGCGGGTGGCGGCGAGCGCGGCGTGCTGGTTCGCCGGGTGGGCGGCGTCATCCGCCAGGCGCATGCGGTCGATGGCGGCAAGGGCGAGCCCAGGTGTCGTCTCCCACGTCACCCGCGCCATCTCCCACTCGTTCGTTCCCCGGCACCCGAACTCGTGGAGGAACTCGGCGAACGCGGTCATGAACGTCCTGGCATCCGCGCCGTCGGAGCCGGCGAGCTCGTCGGCGAGCCCCGTGAACGAGTGGCTCGCCGCCGCCCGATCGAACGCCGCGGTCAACTCGGCCGAGCCCCGCACGATGCGCGAGAGATCGAACATCACGAGCGACGGCGCGGCCGAATCGACGTCACCGACACCGGAGATCAGCGGGATCAGCAGCTCGGGCCGCCCGATCGCCGCGGTCACGGCAGCGAGCACACCGACCGGCACCGACGCCGCGTACGTGGCGTGGATGTGTTGGGCGAACAGGTGGCGGAAAGCGCCGCCGTCCGTCATGACGTTGCGGGCGAAGTCGACGAGCTCCGGGTCGCCCATGGCCGTGACGTACGGGCGCGCGTCCCGCAACTTCTCGGTGCTTTGGCGATCGACCAGCAGGTCGGGCGTGTCCGCCGCGGTGAGCACGAAACCGAGCCAGCCGCCGACCTTCTCGGAGAGGTCGGGCCGGACGTCGCCCGGCTCCTCGCTGTACGGCCGCAGACCGGGCTGGGCGCCGAAGAACTGCTCGTCCATCGCCTGGGCGGACAGGCCGGGGGCGCGCTCGCCAAAGAGCCGGATGATCGAGGCGTTGAGGTAGCAGTAGCCACCCGACACACCGATCGTGTCCATCTCGTCGGCGCGGAACTCGTCCGCGTCGAACGCGCCGATGCGCTCCCACGCATCTCGCCAGCCGAGCTCGGCACCATCGAACAGCATGAGAGAGCGGGTGAACGGGAACACCGGGTCGGGGAACACCTCGCCGACGTTGGCCCGCGTGTACAGCGGGAAGCGTTCGCTCGGAACGGTGTCCGATACCCACCGGTCGAAGGTGATGGCCATGTGATCCCCCCAAGGTCGCCAGCGAGCCCCTTGGGCCGCGCGCTCGTCGGGCGGACACTACCCCCCTGGACGTGACAGGCGTCTCGTCAGCCGGGCGAGTGTTCGCGGTCGCACTCGGTCGCCTCGTCGTGCGGCCGGGCCCGATGGGAGGATGACCCCGTGACCCACCCCCTCGAGACTGGCGTCGACCAGGTTGTCCCAGTGGACGGGCGCACGGACGACCGGGCGTGGGGCGCGTTCAGCGACGATCCGCCGTGGGTGCTCGAGCGCGGAGCCAGCGCCTGGCTGGCTGGTATCGACCCCTTGCGGGCGGCAGCGCGCGCCGAGGTGCCGAAGCTGACCGTCCCGTCGCGTTGGCCGCCCGGTCCCCGGGTGGCGCGCGTCGCCGTCCGCCTCGTCGCTGCCGTCGGGCCGTGGTTCACCCGACGTCGCCTCGGTCGCCTCGACGAACCGGCGGCGAGCCGTGCCGACCTGTCCCGACGCGTTCGCCAGGCCGCCGAGGACCTCGGCTCCACCTACATCAAGCTCGGCCAGATCATCTCCTCCGGCGAGGGACTGTTCCCGCCCGAGCTGGTCGCCGAGTTCAAGAAGTGCCGCGACCAGGTGCCGGCCGAACCGTGGGAGGCCGTTCGCAGCGTCGTCGAACAGGATCTCGGTCGCACGATCGAGGATGTCTTCGAGTGGTTCGACCATCGCGCCCTCGCCGCCGCCTCCATCGCCCAGGTGCACCTCGCCCGCCTGCGCACCGGCGAGGACGTGGTCGTCAAGGTGCAGCGGCCGCAGGTCGCCGGGCTCGTCCGGCGCGACCTCGCGGCGATGGCATGGCTCGCGCCGCATCTCGTCGGTCGCATCCCGGTCGCCGCGCTGGCCAACCCGCCGGCTCTGGTGGAGCTGTTCGCCGAGACGATCACCGAAGAGCTCGACTTCCGTCTCGAAGCGGCGAACATGCTCGACGTCGCCACGGTGCTCACCGATCTCGGCCAGCGCGGCTACGTGGTGCCGCGCCCGCACCCGTCGCTCGTCACCCGACGCGTGCTCGTCATGGAACGCCTCAGCGGCTTCGCGTTCGACGACGTGGAAGCGATCAAGGCCGCGGGCATCGACACGCACGCCGTGATCCGCACCGGGATGATCGCCTTCATGGAAGGGGCGATGATCCACGGGATCTTCCACGGCGACCTTCACGGCGGGAACCTGTTCGTGATGCGCGACGGTCGCACCGCGCTGCTCGACTTCGGCATCACCGCGCGCCTGTCCCCCGCCCGCCGCACCGCGTTCCTGCGGCTGATGCTCGGCGCGACGACGAACGACGTGATGGGCCAGCTCGCCGCACTGCGCGACCTCGGAGCGTTGCCGGCCGACACCGACCTGAAGGCGGTGATGACGGACCTTCGTCTGGACCAGGCGCCGATCGACCCGACCAGCTTGAGCGCCGACGAGCTGGTGACCGAGGTGCAACGCGTCGTCAAGGCGCTGCTCGGCTACGGCGCGCGCATGCCCAAGGAGCTGATGCTCTACGTGAAGAACCTCGTGTTCCTCGACGGCGCGATCGCCCGGCTCGCACCCGACCTCGACCTGCTGGGCGAGATCGCCTCGATCTCGCTGCACTTTGCGCAACGCCACGGCGAACGGCTCGGCCGCGAGCTGGGCATCGATCACAACGCGATCCAGATCGACCTCGACGGTGTGAAGGCGAGCTTCGGCGTCGACACATCGACCCAGGAGCTGACGTACCGCGACCTACAGGCGCGGCGCGAGCTGATCAACAAGCGGATGCGCGAACGCCAGCGTCGCCGCTGACGCGGCGCCGCGATCTCGTTGCGTTAGCGCAGACCGTCAGCGCTAGGGCGCGGATGTCGGCGACGGAGCCGCCACGGTCGAGGGTGTCACGTTGACGACGTCGACGGCTTCGCCGATCGTCGGGGGGTCCCCCGACGGAGCGGACACGCTGACGGCGGTCGACACGGCAACCGGGGGTCGCGGGCGAACGACCGGACGAGGCGCCGGCTCGGCCGGCGCCGGCTCCACGGCCGGCGCGATCACCGTCGACGAGTCGGCCGCACCAGCTCCATCGGCCGCACCAGCTCCATCGGCCGGGCCAGCGACCGAGGTCGCAGCGGCGACCACGATCGGCTCGGCGACGACAACGGCAACCGGGGCGACCACGACCGGGGGGACTTCGACCGGGGCCGCCGTGGTGACGACCGTGCGAGCCGGGTCTCCGACGATCGTGAGGGTCGGCGCTCGGCCCGAGACGGATGCCGTGGCCGCGGCAGCGAGCGACGCCGGGGCGCTGGCCACCGGATGGTCCTCGACCGGGTCGTTCGTGTGCGCAGCGGCCATGCGGGCAAGGCCCCAGGAGCCGGCGAGCAGACCGACGGCCGGCATCGCCAACCGGCGACGCATGAGGCGGCGACGCACCTCGGCGGCGTCGTTCTCGTCGAGGCCGGCGATGCGGCGCAACCGTGCCTCGAGCGCGTCGTCCTCGAGATCGAGCGCTTCGGACAGCACGTCGAGATCGGGCTGACGGAACGTCACCCGGTCGTCCTCGCCCAACTGCCGCTGCTCGCGCACCAGGGCAACATAGGTCGTGAGCACGGCGTCGTTGCGAACGTCGGCCACCGACACCGACTGACCTCCGACACGGAGGAAGCGGGCGGCAGCATCGAACTCGACCACATCGCGAGCGGGAAGCAGTTCGGCCAGGTTGCGATGGCAGGCGTTGGCGATGGCCTCGATCTCGCGGTCGCACGGGACCTCTCGTGCGGTCTCCCAGCGGCGGATCGTTCGCCGGCGGACGCCCACCGCCCTGGCCAGGCCCCGCTCGTCGAGCACGGCCGCTCGTCGGGCCTGGGCGATCAGCCATCCCACCCGTACCGCCGGGATGCCGGTGGTCAGGGAGTAATGTGGCCGCGCGTCCATGCGTCACTCGTCGGTTCTGTGCCGGCGAACTTGAGTGCCGACGACAGTCCTTGACCGTTCCGAAACAATCCGGCGCGGTGTTACACCGGTCTGCAACCAGCATGCCGCACCAAACCACGGGGCGGACCAGCACCTGTACCTGTACCCGTACCCGCACCAGCACAGGAACGGATCTTGCGCCTCGTCATCGCCCGCTGCCGTGTCGACTACGACGGACGCCTCGCCGCCCACCTGCCGAGCGCGATCCGACTGGTCATGGTCAAGGCCGACGGGTGCGTGGCCATCCATGCCGACGGAGGCGCCTACAAGCCGCTCAACTGGATGAACGCCCCGAACACGATCGTCGACGAGGGCGAGCGCTGGCTCGTCACGAACACCAAGGGCGAGCGACTCACGATCACCTTCGAGGAGGTGTTCGCCGACGAGTCCCACGAGCTGGGCGTCGACCCTGGGCTGAGCAAGGACGGCGTCGAGGCACACCTCCAGGAGCTGCTCGCCGCGTCTCCCCAGGTGCTCGGCGACGGCATGGTGCTCGTGCGCCGCGAGTACCCGACCGACATCGGTCCGGTCGACCTGCTGTGCCGCGACTCGGCCGGCGCGGTCGTCGCCATCGAGGTCAAGCGGCGCGGCGACATCGACGGCGTCGAGCAGCTCACCCGCTACATCAACCGACTCGAACGCGACTCCACACTCAAGCCGGTGCGGGGCATGTTCGTCGCCCAGGTGGTGAAGCCTCAGGCCCGGCGGCTGGCCGAAGACCGTGGGTTCGTCGTGCTCGAAGTGGACTACGACGAACTGCGCGGTCTGCGTCCCGACGACCTTCGCCTGTTCTGAGCGATCGGCCACGACAGCCGGCAGTCCGCTCGGCCCACAACGGCGGCACGGTAGGTTTCGAGTGCATCAAGGTCTGTCCGGACACTCCACGAGTGGGCACGAGAGGCCGATGAACGCAGCGATCCCAGGTGTGCTGTGAACAGTGAGGAACCCTTCTTCCGGCAGGTGGTAGACGAGCTGCCCGACCTCGTGTGCCGCCTCGCGCCCGACGGCACGTTGCGCTACGTGAACAACGCCTACGCCGAGTGCTTCGGCTCGACGCCCGACGCGCTGGTGGGCACGAGCTTCCTCGACCTCGTGCCCTCCGACCAACGGGCCTACGTCGAAGCCGACCTGCTCGGCACCACCCGGCTCACGACCGCCCGGCCCAGTCGGGTGAACGAGCACCGCGGCGGCGACCGCGACGGAGAGGTGCGTCGGCAGCAGTGGGTCGACAAGGCCCGGTTCGACGACGATGGGAATCTGGTCGAGCTGCTGTCGGTGGGCCGAGACGTCACCGAGCGCCGCGCCGCCGAGGCGATGCT
>JAYUAM010000742.1:0-7940 GCA_043741295.1 Acidimicrobiia bacterium | reverse complement strand
TGTGGCGCACGCCTTCATGAGGCCTCGGAAACGGTGGGCGTAGCCGGACTCGAACCGGAGACCTCCACCGTGTCAAGGTGGCGCTCTAACCAACTGAGCTATACGCCCGAGGGAGCAGCACTCTAGCGGTCCGTTTGACGCCGGGCTATCTCGTTGCCCGGCCCGGGCCCGACCCGTCAGGTCTTGAGGCGCACGGCGATCTCGTTGGCCAGCAGGCGCCCATTGCGGGTGAGCACAACCCGCTCCCCCCGCGGTTCGACGAGACCCTCGAGCCCGTCGACATCGAGCGCCTCGGCCGGCACGCCGTCCCTGGTGCGCAGGGCGAGTTCGAGCCGTTCGAACGAGCGCGTCGGCGCGTCGAGCACCTCGGCGGCCGCCTCGACCGGTTCCCCGGCGGTCACGAGGTCGATGTAGCGCTCGGGTGTCCGCACGTTCCACCAGCGCCGACCGGCCTGGTGGGAGTGGGCGGCGCATCCGAACCCGAGGTAGTTCCCCTGCGCCCAGTAGAGGAGGTTGTGCCGGCACTCGTGACCAGAGCGCGCCCAGTTCGAGATCTCGTAGTTCGCCAGCCCGGCCGCCGCCAGCGCGTCGTCGGCCTGCTCGTACTTGTCGGCCTGGTCGTCGTCGTCCGGATGGCGTTCGGGCGTGGCGGCGAGCGGCGTACCGGCTTCAACGGTGAGTCCGTACGCGGAGACGTGGGGCGGCCCGAGGGCCAAGGTTGCGCCGAGCGTGGCGGCCCAATCGGCCGGCGACTCCCCCACTGCGCCGTAGATGAGATCGAGGTTGAACGAATCGAACCCGGCGTCGCGAACGTGCGCGACCGCCCGGGCGACGTTCGCCGGATCGTGCGTACGCCCGAGGGCGGCGAGGACGTGAGGCACCATCGACTGCACGCCGAGGCTGATGCGCGTCACACCGTGGCGCCGGTACGCGGCGAACAGTTCGGCCGACACCGCGTCGGGGTTGCACTCCACCGTCACCTCGGCGTCGGCGACGATCGGCACCGCATCGAGCACCGCGCCGAGCGCGTCGCCGGGCACCATCGACGGCGTGCCGCCACCGACGAAGATGCTCGTCGCCGTCGGCATGCCGGCCGTCACCGCCCGCTCTATCTCGACGCGCACGGCGTCGAGATAGGCCTCGGTGAGGTGATGCCGATCCGTCCACGTGGCGAAGGCGCAGTAGTCGCACCGATGGGCGCAGAACGGTACGTGGATGTAGACGCCGAAGGGGCCGGGCGCCTCGGCCGCAGGAGTCATCCCGAACAGCGTACGGCCGGCGAGCGCAGGCCCGCCGGCCGTGGAAGAACTGGTGGTCGGCGCCGGCCCCGGTGGGGCCGTAACGGCGGCGTCAGGCCGAGCGCTGGAAGCGCAGTCCGAGCTCGTCGAGCTTGCGCACCGTGGTGTCCGCGGTGGCGTCGAGAATGCAGGCGATGGCCCGCAGGTCGTCGTTGCGGATGGTGATCACCCGGCCGTTGAAGTCCTGCCGTTGCACCTGGATCATGCGCAGGTAGCGGCCGAGCATCCGGAACTCCGGCCCGCGCATCGCCTCGAGTCGCGTCAGGTCGATGGCGACCTTGAGCACACCGGCCGGCTCGCCTCGGTCACCCGCGGCACCGTTCGTGTCGCCGAACGCCGGGCCGTCGTCGGCCGGCAGGAGCTGGTCGACCGGCACGTTGTAGAACCGGGCGAGGCGCTGCAGGCGGGGCACCGAGATGGCCCGCTCACCGCGCTCGTAGGCGCCGAGCACCGACGCCTTGAACTCCTGCGTGGAGGATGCCTCGACCTCCTGCAGGGACAGTCGCTTCTGGCGACGGATCGCGCGCAAGCGCTCTCCGACTCGCCGACCGTAGGGAGTGACGGCCAGCTCGTCGCCGCCGTTCGTCTCGTCATCCATGATTTCCGCCAATCGAGGTATGGGTTCTGTGGGGGGTCGCTACGTGGGGGTTCGGGGCCAATGTATGAGGAAGTCCACCACGCAGAGCGTGCTTGAAGAAATCAAGAGCACGGACCGTGGCGAATCGGGCGATCCTTGCTACCGCCTTGACGAACGCACTACGTGCCGACGGTGTCAGTGCGGGGCCGGGCGGTCGTCCACCGGTCGGACGGTGCCCGCACGGAGCGCGGTGAGCAAGGTGGCCACGGCCACGGCCGCCGTCTCGGCCCGCAGGACCGACGGGCCGAGCCCGACGATGGCCCGATCGCCGGCCAGTTCGGCCGCCGACCATCCGCCCTCCGGACCGACCAGCACGCACGGTCGCTGCATCGTGAGCGGGCGCCCGCCCGGTTCGGCAAGCGCGACCACGGACCCGGTGACCGCACCGGGCGGTTGCACGGATCCGACGAAGGGCAGGTGTACCCGACGACTCTGCATCGCGGCCTCGCGGGCCACACGCTGGAGTCGTTCGTGGTGACGAGCCGCCCGGCTGTCGTTCCATCTCACGACACTTCGTTCTGCTGCCAGAGGCAGGATCACGTCGATCCCCAGCTCGGTCAGCTTTTGCACTACCCATTCGTTCCGCTCCCCCTTGAGCAGGGCAAACCCTACCGTGAGCGGGGGGGCGGGTGCGGAATGCACATGCACCGGGCCACACGGTTCGGGCTCCGGAGCCCAGAGCGCCTCGCGCCAACGGCCGGCGCCGTCACCGAGCGTGATCGCCGCCCCCGCGCGAAGTCGCAACACCCGATCGACGTGATGCCGGTCGTCGTCGGTCACCCGCGGCACGTCGAGGTCGCCGACGAAGAGATGCGCCGCCGACCGCCGTAGCGCGGCGTCCGGCTCCGCGCTCGACCCCGCGCTACCCGTCACCGGAAGGCGGACTTGATCCGTCCGAGCAGGCTCTGGTCGGGCGGGTTCACCGACTCGCCCCGCTCCTGCGCATAGCCGCGCAGGAGGTCCTCTTCGACCCGGGACAGCTTGGTCGGTACGTCGAGCAGCGTGACGACGCGCAGGTCGCCACGGCCACGGCCCTGCACGTGGGGAACGCCGCGCCCGCGCAGGACGAACTCCCGTCCGTGCTGGGTGCCCGCCGGAACGAGCAGGTCTTCGTTGCCGTCGAGCGTCTCGAAGACCAGGTGCGTGCCGAGCGCAGCCTGGGCGAGCGACAACCGCAGCGGTGCCACGAGGTCGGCCCCGTCTCGCTGGAAACGATCGTCCGGGCGCACCCGAAGGTGCACGTAGAGGTCGCCGGCGGGGCCACCGCGGGGACCGGCGGCCCCCCGACCGGCGAGCCGAAGCGTCGTGCCGTCGTCAACCCCGGCCGGCACCTCGATCGACAACGTCGGTTCGTCGAGCCGGCGGCCCTCGCCGTTACAGGTCGCACACGGCGTCATGACGACCTGGCCGAGGCCGCTGCACCGCGCGCACGGGGCAGCGGTGACCATCTGCCCGAAGAGGTTCTGGCGCACCCGACGCACCTGACCCGACCCTTCGCAATCGACGCACATCACGGGCTTGGTGCCCGCGCCGGCACCCGTCGCCGCGCACGCGTCGCAGGGCGCGTACGTGCGCAGCTTCACCGGCAACGTGGTGCCGAACACGGCGTCGCGGAACGGGAGCTCGGCCCGGACCTCGAGATCCTGGCCGCGCGGTGCGGGCACCGGGCCGCCGCGACGGCCGTTCCCACCACCGAAGCCGGCGTTGCCTCCGAAGAACGCCTCGAAGATGTCGCCGAGGCCGCCGCCGAAGAGGTCGCTGGCGTTGGCGCCGGCCGCACCCGACACACCCTGCTCACCGAAGCGGTCGTACCGGGCCCGCAGTTCGGGGTCGGACAGCACCTCGTAGGCCCGGGCGACATGCTTGAACTGCTCCTCCGACGCGGCGTCACCCGGGTTGGCGTCGGGGTGGAGCTCGCGCGCCTTGCGGCGGTAGGCCCGCTTGAGATCGTCGGCCGACGCATCCGACCGCACGCCGAGGAGCTCGTAGTAGTCGGCCACGACCATCAGACTTCCACCTCGCCGAGCCGCGCGCCGAGCCGCTCGCTCACGACCTCGACGGCGGCGAGCGCCTGGGGATAGTTCATGCGCGTCGGCCCGAGCACGCCGATCGTGCCGACGGCCTCCCCGTCGACGAGGTACGGCGCGACGACGACCGAACAGGCGGCGAGCGGTTCGATGCCGTGCTCGACGCCGATCGCCACCGACAGCCCGCGCGACAGCACGTCGCGCATGAGCGAACTGACGACATACTGCTGCTCGAGGGTCTGCAGCACGCTGCGCACGACGTCGACGGCGTCGAACGCGGACGCCATCTGTGCGGTCCCGCCGACGTAGACCTGACCCTCGTCGTCGCGAGCGGCCGGCTCGATGGCGGCGATCGCCAACGCGCACAAGGCGTCGACCGCCTCGTCACCAGACGACGGGGGCACCGCCATGTCGTTGGCCGGTCGTCCGACGACATGGCGGACGAGGTGGGCACCGGCGGCGGCCAGCCGGGCGTCGCCCGTGTCCTCGGGGAGGTCGATCGGCTCGTGCTCGACCGACCCATTGGAGAGGACGACGACCACGGTGGCGATGCGGGCCGACAGCCCGACGAGTTGCACCGATCGGATCGTCGCGGCCTCGGCTCCGGGGCCGACGACGACAGCGGCGTAGTGCGTGAGGTGGGCGAGCAGTCGACTCGTGTCGGACAGGGTGCGCTCGAGGGCGCGATGGGTGCTCGAGAAGAAGTCACTCACCTGCTGCACGCGGACGGCGTCGAGGCGGCCGGGCACGCTCAGGTGGTCGACGAAGTACCGATAGCCCTTGTCGGTCGGGATGCGTCCGGCGGAGGTGTGGGGCTGGACGAGGTAGCCCTCCTGCTCGAGCACGGACATCTCGTTGCGAATCGTGGCGGGCGAGACCCGGACCTCGGCGGCCTGGGCGACGTGGCCCGAACCGACCGGCTGCGCCGTCTCGATGTACTCGCGGACGACCGCTCGCAGGATGGCGGTCTTGCGTTCGTCGAGCATCGAAGGCGGCCTCCGGCCTGGTCGTGGCGACGTCACGGCCCGGAACCGGGTCCGTCGCGCCGCCGCACGCCGCTAGCACTCGATCCTATCGACTGCCAGCCGGTCCGCGCGGTGCACGGTCGTCCCGTGCACGGTCAGCGCGGTGCACGGGTCGCGGCGAACCGGGCGAGGGCCTCGGCTCGCTCGACGCCGTGGTCGACCATCGGACCGGGGTAGCCGAGCGGCTGGCCCCGCCCAGACCGCCACGGTTGGTGGACGTCGCGGTCGGCGACCCCGGCCAGCTCGGGGATCCACCGCCGCACGTAGGACCCGTCCGGGTCGAAGCGCTCGCCCTGGAGCACCGGATTGAAGACGCGGAAGTACGGCGCGGCGTCCGTACCGGTGCCGGCCGCCCATTGCCAGCCGTGGTTGTTCGAGGCGAGGTCACCGTCGACCAGGAGCCGCATGAAATGCCGGGCACCCCACTGCCACGGCAGATGCAGGTCCTTCACGAGAAAGCTCGCCGTGATCATCCGCACGCGGTTGTGCATCCAGCCGGTGGCGAGCAGCTGCCGCATGCCGGCGTCGACGATCGGGTAGCCGGTCTCGCCGCGGCACCACGCCGCGAACCGGTCGCTCGCCCCGGCATCGGTGTCGACGACGAGCCCGGCGAGCTCGGGCCGCAGGGGCGCCCACGCCGTCTCCGGCCGCCGGTGGAGCACGTCGGCGTAGAACTCGCGCCAGCACAGCTCGCTCCGGAACGTGGCCTGGTCAGGATCGTCGCCGAGACGGGCAAGCAGCTGGCGCGGGTGGATCATCCCGAAGCGCAGGTAGGGCGACAACCGGCTCGTGCCGTCGACCGCCGGACGGTCGCGCGCCTCGGCGTACCCGTCGACCCGGCGAGCGAGGAATTCCTCCATCAGCTGGTCGGCGGCGTCCTCGCCGGCCGGCGGCAACGTGGCGGCGGGCGCCAGAACGGTCGGGTAGCCCTCGCCCACAACCTCGGGGTCTCCGAGCCACTCGACCTCGTCGGGCGCAGGAACCGGGGGTCGCCAGCCGGCCTGCTCCCACGCCCGTCGGAACGGCGTGAAGACCGCGTAGGGCGATCCGTCGGCCTTGACGACCGTCCCCGGCGCGACCGCGTACGCACTGTCGACGAAGGTGAGCGCAGCGCCCGACGAGCTGAGCCCAGCCGTCACCGCGGCGTCTCGCCGCGTGCCGTACGGCCCGTAGTCGTGGGCGACGACCACCAGGCGGGCACCGGTCTCAGCGGCGAGCGCGGGTACGACGACGGCGGGGTCGCCATGGCGCACGACGAGGCGGCCGCCGATCGACCGACCGAGTGCCCGCAGACCGTCGACCAGGAACGCCTGGCGGGCGTGGCCCGCGGTGGCGAAGAAGACCGGGTCGATCACGAACAGCGGGATCACCGGGCCGGTCGCCGCGGCGACGACGAGGGCCGGGTTGTCGGCGAGGCGGAGGTCACGCCGGAACCACAGGATCACGGGCGTGGTCACGGGGAGCAGTCTGCCGACCGGGCCTCACGGCGGGCGAGTCGGATCGGCCCGGCCCGCCCGGCCCGCGACATAGCCGTCATTTAGCCCGCCGCTACCTCAAGCAACCGCCGAACGGCGCCGATGCCTGGACATGACCGACATCCTGCCCACCCCGCTCGAACGGGTCACCGCCGGGCTGGCGAAGGGAATGGCGTACATCACCCTCCTGCTCGGCCGCGACCTCACGATCGTGTGGGTCAGCCCATCGGTCACCGATCTCGCCGGATGGGAGCCGGACGAGCTCGTCGGCCTCAACGCCCTCGAGCTCGTGCACCCAGACGACCTTCCACAGCTCGCGGTGCTCCTCTACAACGGGGTGAGCAAGGGCTCGAACGGCGGGTTCTCCGAGGACCCTGGACGTATGAGCGTGAACGCGGTCCGCCTGCGCGACAGCGCCGGGAACTGGCGCTCGCTGGAGATCGCCGCCAACAACCAGATCGACAACCCCGAGGTGCAGGGGTTCGTGTGCGTGATGCGCGAGTCGACCGAGCGGTACCTGCACGAACAGATCTTCCGTCGCCTCGCCGGCAACGCCGACCTCGAGCACGTGCTCGAAGCGGTGGCCGAGCTGCTCGCTTGGCAGATCGCCGGCTGCCGGGTGGTGATCAGCGCGGTCGACGGCTCGGGCCACCAGCTCGTGGTCGCCGGCGGCGACCCCCAGGCTCTCGGCCCGACGGAGCGCTTCGGTATCTCGCACCGCACGGGTGCCGCGGCGATCGAGGTGACCGGCGCCGACGCCGCGCTTTCGCTGTGGTGTCAGACGTTGATCGACCGTGCCGCCGAGCTGACACGCCTGGCCCTGACCCGTGACCTCGGTGAAGCGCAGCTGCGCCGCGCCGCCCTCGTCGACCCGCTCACCGGGGTGTCCAACCGCGCCGGACTCGATGCGTTCACCGAACAACTCTCCAGCGACCTCGTGTCGTGCGCGCTGTACGTCGACCTCGACGACTTCAAGCTCGTGAACGACGAGCACGGGCACCACATCGGCGACCTCGTGCTCCGGGAGGTGGCGGCCCGCCTGGAGAACGCCGTGCGCTCCAAGGACATCGTCGCACGGGTGGGCGGTGACGAGTTCGTCGTCATCTGCATCGACCTGCCGAACGAGGTCATCGCCGTCGAGCTCGCCCATCGCATGGTCGCCGCCGTCAACCTGCCGTTCGAAGCCGAAGGCGTCGTCGTGCCGATCGGCGCCAGCGTCGGCCTCGCCGTCGCCGGCCGCGGCGGCCGGGCCGCCGACCTGATCGAGCCCGCCGACGAGGCGTTGCGCCACGCCAAGCGGACCGGCAAGCACCGCCTCGTCAGCTTCGCCCACTGACTGCGGCGCGAGCCGGTTGGGCCGGGGCCGGCCCCGGATGCATGTCAGTCGTCGAGGCGGCCCAGACGTCAGTCGTCGAGGCGGCCCAGACGTCAGTCGTCGAGGCGGAGGGCGGCGACGAAGGCTTCTTGCGGCACCTCGA
>JAYUAM010000741.1:0-1283 GCA_043741295.1 Acidimicrobiia bacterium | reverse complement strand
GGCATCACCCTGGACGAAGTGCACCTTGTCGCCAGCGGCCATCTCGTCGAGCGCGCGTTGGCCCTTCTCGGCGTCGCGACCGCTCATCACGACCGACGCGCCGTCGCGGACGAACGCCTCGGCGATCGCCCGGCCGATGCCGCGCGTACCGCCGGTGATGGCCACAACGCGGCCGTCGAGCTCTCCCATGTTCCGTCAACCCCCTGGTCGGCGACCCCCGGCCGCAGCGCGATCCTACGCACGCCTCCTGCGCCGAGCGAACTGGAGTCGGTGTGGAGTAAGTATCGTGCCCTCGTGCCCCGTTTCGCCGCCGATCTCGCCATCGACCGACCCGATCAGATCGCCATCCAGGACCCCCTGCGGGCCCTCGGGTGGGCCGAGGTGGACGACGTGCTCAATCGCGTCGCCAACCGGCTCGGCCCGGCCGTCGACCTGGGCGTCCACCGCCGCGTCGCCGTGTTCGCCGAGAACGCCGTGGAGACGGCGCTCGCCCACCTGGGCGCGCTGCTCGGCGGCGCATCCTCCGTTCCGGTCAACTTCCACCTGACCGCCACCGAGGCGGCGTTCGTCCTCGCCGACTCCGATACCCGCGTGCTCTTCGTCGGCCCCGAGACGGCCGAACGCGGCGTCGCCGCCGCCCGCGAGGCCGGCGTGCCGACCGTGGTCGGCTGGAACTGTGCCAGGCTCACCGCCGTGGGTGATGGGGTGCTGGACAGCGTGCTCGACTTCGAGGAGTGGATCGCCGCAGGAAGTCCCGGGGCGCCGTCGCTCGACATCGTCCCCCTGCCGAACCTGCTGTATACGAGTGGCACGACCGGGCGGCCGAAGGGCACCGAACTGCCACCCACGATGTTCGCCGGTGGCGGCACGATGGCCGAGCACCTCGACGCCTTGAAGGGGCACACCTTCGCCGCGTTCGGCACACATCTGGTGGTCGGGCCGATGTACCACACCGGTCCGTTGTCGGGCATGCGTCTGCTCGTCGCCGGCGTGCCGTCGGTGGTGCTCGCCCGCTTCGACGCCGAAGCCACCCTGGCCGCTATCCAGGAGCACGCGATCGAGTCCACCGTCATGGTCCCGACCCATTTCGCGCGGTTGCTCGCGCTGCCCGACGAGGTGAGAAGCCGCTACGACGTGAGCTCGATGCGCGTCGTGGCCCACACCGGCGCGAAGTGCCCGGTCGCGGTGAAGCGTTCGATGATCGAGTGGTGGGGCCCGGTCTTCTACGACGCCTACGGGGCCACCGAGGTCGGTACCACGTGCTCGATCGACAGCCGCGACTG
>JAYUAM010000740.1:0-1283 GCA_043741295.1 Acidimicrobiia bacterium | reverse complement strand
ACGAGCTCGTGGCGATGCTCGCCGCTCGTATGGGAGTCTCGCCGACGCGCGACGACCGGCCTGAGATCGCCGTGGTGGCCATCAGCTCGGTCGCGTCGGTGTCCTTCGCCCGTTGGGCCGAGCGCGGTGGACGCGGCGATCCGTCGCGCAAGGTCGCCGCCGCCCTGACCCTTGTCCGATCAGGCCTGGCGGCGCTGGACCGTGCGCGCCCGTGAGACCAATCGTGGGTCTCGCCACACGCCCGCTTGGACGCTCGCTGGGCGCCACAACCGACCGAAGCTGAGCCGAGGAGCTGAGCCATGGCCACCGAGCTGACCACCGACGACCGCCTCCAGCTGCACGAGCTCGCCGCCCGCTACGGCAACGTGATCGACGCGCGCGAGTGGGACCGCCTCGACACCGTGTTCACGGCGGACGCCACCTTCGAGGTGCGCGGCTTCGGGCCTGCGCCTACGAGAACCGATGGCCTACCAGCCATCACCGCCGAGCTGGCCGGCTCGCACGCCCACCCGGTCGCCCACCACGTCACCAACGTCGAGGTGCGCTGCGAAGACCGCGAGGTCGTTCTGCTGTTCAAGGTGATCGGTCCAGGTCCGAAGGGCCGGGTCGGATCGGTCGACTACCGCGACATCGTCCGTCGGGACGAGGCGGGCTGGCGCATCGCCACCCATGTCGCCACGCTCCGTCGACCAGAACCGTTGCCGTCCACCTCGTGATGCGCCGCGGTCGAGGCGTGTCCGACTGAGCGCCCCCAGCCCGCAACCGCGCAGCCGTAAGATCGGCGCAGACCGTCCGTCGAGCACCTTGGGGGTTGCCGTGGCTCGTTTCACTGACAAGGTCATCGTGATCACCGGCGGAGGCTCCGGCCTCGGCCGTGCGTGCGCCATCCAGTGGGCAGCCGAGGGCGGCAAGATCGTCGTCAGCGACCTCATCGAGGACCGCGCCAACCGGTTGGCCAAGGAGATCGCCGACGGCGGTGGCGCCGCCGTCGGGATCAAGGCCGATGTCGGCATCGAGGCCGAGGTGGCGGCGGCCGTCGACCTCGCCGTCTCCACCTGGGGCCGGCTGGACATCATGTTCGCCAACGCGGGCCGCGCCCCCGAAGGGTTCGGCACCATCAACCTCGAAGACGTCACAGAGGATCAGTGGGACGCCGTCACCGACGTCGTCTACAAGGGCGTGTTCTTCGCCGGCAAGCACGCTTGTCGCGCCATGAAGAACAACGGCGGCGGCAACATCGTGATCACCGTGTCGGCCGGCGGGATCAACGCCTACCCCGGTTT
>JAYUAM010000739.1:0-1284 GCA_043741295.1 Acidimicrobiia bacterium | reverse complement strand
TCGGCGCTCGTCGCCGCCGTCGACGATCCCGAGCTGCCGCACGTCACGATCGGTGACCTCGGCATCGTGCGCTCCGTCGAGCTCGTCGATGGCGGACGCGCGCGCATCGTGCTCACGCCGACGTTCACGGGCTGCCCGGCCGCCACCCTGATCGCCAGCGACGTCGCCGATGTGGTGCGCCGCTGCGGCTACGTGCCCGACGTCGTGGTGCAGCTCGCCCCGCCGTGGTCGACCGACTGGATCAGCCCGGCCGGTCGCCGCAAGCTCGCCCGCGCCGGCATCGCCCCGCCACCGACCGGGGCAGCGGGCGGCGACCTCGACATCCTGCTCGACCTGCCGGTGGCCTGCCCGCAGTGCGGGTCGCGCCGCACGAAGAGGCAGTCGGAGTTCGGCTCGACGGCGTGCAAGGCCCCGTACGTGTGCCTCGCCTGCCGGGAGCCGTTCGAGGGGTTCAAGCCGCTGTGAGCACAGTGGCCGCGCCGTCGACGGTGGCGACGGTGGACTCGGGGTTCCGTCCGCTGCGCGTCGTCGACGTTCGTCGCGACACACCCGACGCGGTGGTCGTCACGTTCGCGGCGCCGAACGACGAGCCGGCCTGGACCTTCCGTCACGGTCAGCACCTCGTGCTCCGCCGTCTGTTCGACGACGTCGAGCTACGTCGCACGTACTCGCTGTGCACCGTGGCCCCCGACGGGCCGTTGCGCGTCGGCATCCGGCTGGTCGACGGGGGCGCTTTCTCGTCGTGGGCGCACACCGAGCTGGCCGTGGGCGACATCATCGAAGCTCTTCCGCCGGGCGGACACTTCACCCACGACCTCGACCCGGCGGCGGCGCGCAGGTATCTGCTCGTGGCCGGCGGCAGCGGCATGACGCCGCTCTGCTCGGTGGCCGCAACCGTGCTCGCCGCCGAGCCACGCAGCACGGTGACGCTGCTCTACGTCAACCGCACCACCGCGACGACCATGCTGCTCGACGACATCGAGGACCTGCGGAACCGCTACCTCGGACGCCTACAGGTCTGGTACTCGTTCACCCGCGAGGACACCGCCCTCGAGCTCCTGGACGGCCGTCTCGACGCCACGCGCCTCGCGCTGCTCGTCGATCGTCACGTGCTCCCGGCGGCGCCGGACGTGACGTTCCTGTGCGGCCCGGCTGGCCTGGTCGACGTAGTGCGCACGTTCCTGATCGAACGCGGCACGGCGGCCGACACGGTGCACGTCGAGCTGTTCGGTGCCGGCGAAGGTCGCACGGCGCGCCCCGCGGCGCGCGTCGTCGCTTCCGACG
>JAYUAM010000738.1:0-3398 GCA_043741295.1 Acidimicrobiia bacterium | reverse complement strand
GGGTGCGGCTCTCCTGAAGTGACGGGATGGGTGGTCCTGGCCCCGTCGTTCCGCCTCGGGTGTGGGTGGGAGCGAGCGGTGGGAGCGGTTTCGGGTATCCACCATGTGTGCCGCTGCGCGTGCCAGAGTCCTGCTAGTGGTTCGCTGGCAGACGAGAGGCGCTACTGTGGCTGGGATGACTCGACGAGGGACACCGCGGGTGCCTCGGGTGGTGCGGGGGTCGGTGGTGGTGCATCGACGGCGGTGTGGCAAGGCGAACTGTCGTTGCGCCGATGGTGTCGAGTTGCACGAGTCGACGGTGTTGTCGTATTCGGAGGGTGGGCGCACGAAGTTCGTGATGTTGCCCGCGGCCGAGGTGGTGGCGGTGCGGGCCGCGGCCGAGCGTTACCGGGCGGCCCGGTCCCGCGTCGAGGAGCAGGGCAGCGCCGGGTTGGCCGAGCTGATCGCGCGTTTGTCGGCCCAGGCTGGGCGCACGCGGTGAGCGAGCACGCCGGGAGCACCCCCGTGGACCCGTTCGCGCGGTGTCGGGCCCGGTTGGAGACGTTGATCGGTTTCCTGGACGGCGCTCAGGCCGCGGTCATGGCGCATGGTGAGCTCGAACAGCGCGTCGGGCTCGACGGTCGCGAGGTGCTGCGCTTGGCGCTGCAGGGTCACCTCGACCGGCGCGCCGAACGCGAGGAACGCTGCGATGACGTCTGCGACGCGCAGGGTGTGCCCCGCCGGTCGGTGGAGGCAGGTCATGAGCGGATGCTGGCCACCGTGTTCGGCGACGTGATCGTGACGCGCCTCGCGTACCGCCACCGGGGCCGGGCGAACCTGCATCCCGCTGACCGGGCGCTGAACTTGCCCGTCGAGCGTCACTCCCACGGGCTGCGCGAGCTGGCCGGGATCGAGGCGGCCCGGGGCTCGTTCGATGGTGCGGTGGAGGCCATCGGTCGCGGCACCGGCCAAGCGGTCGCCAAACGCCAAGTGGAAGAACTCGCGACCCGCGCTGCGGTCGACTTCGAGGCGTTCTACGCGACCTTGCCCCGCTCAGAGACGGTGGTCGGTGACGTGGTCGTGGTGTCCGCGGACGGCAAAGGCATCGTCATGCGCCCTGACGGTCTGCGTCCCGCCACCGCCGACGCCGCCGCCAAGGCCACGACCAAGCTCGACCGCCGCCTGTCCAAAGGAGAGAAACGGAACCGCAAACGCCTGGCCGAGGTCGGCGCCGTCTACGAGCTCACACCGGTGGCGCGCACCGCCGCCGACATCTTCGCCACCAGCACCAGTCCCGCCGCGCCAACGCCGGCCGCTCCGGCCAAGAACAAGTGACTCACCGCCAGCATCGTCGATGACGCGGCCACGGTGATCGCCCAGATCTTCGACGAAGCCGAACGACGCGACCCCGACCACCAACGGACCTGGGTCGCTCTCGTCGATGGCAACAACCACCAGATCCGACGCCTCACCACCGAAGCCACCACCCGCAAGGTGACCGTCACGATCATCGTCGATCTCATCCACGTCCTCGAATACCTGTGGAAGGCCGCGTGGTGCTTCTACGACGAAGGCGACACCGCGGCCGAGACCTGGGTCCACACCAAAGCCCTGGCCGTGCTCAACGGGCACGCCTCGACCGTTGCCGCGTCGATCCGTCGCAAAGCCACCTGCCTGCGCCTCGGCCCCTACAAACGCGTCAACGCCGACACCTGCGCCGACTACCTACTCCGCAAACGCCGCTACCTCGACTACCCCACCGCGCTCGCCAAAGGCTGGCCTATCGCCACCGGCGTCATCGAAGGTGCCTGCCGCCACCTCGTCAAAGACCGCATGGACATCACCGGCGCCCGCTGGGGACTCGAAGGCGCCGAAGCCATCCTCAAACTCCGAGCACTACGCGCCAACCACGACTTCCCTGCATACTGGCAATACCACCTCACACAAGAACAACAACGAGTCCACGACACCCGCTACCTCAACAGCGCCCTCCCCCGAGCAGCCTGACAACACTCCAGGAGAGCCGCACCCATATGATTCGCATCCGTGACGGCCGAGAGCGAACCCGCCTCCACCTACGCCGAGATCCCCGAGCTGATCCACGGACGGACCTGGCAGGAGATGCCCATCGGCTTTACGTTTCGGACGTCGTCGCGCACGATCACCGAGGCCGACGTGGTCAACTTCGTCACGCTCGTGGGCGTGACCGAGCCACTCTTCATGGACGAGCGCTTCGGCGCGGCGCACGGGTACGTCGGGCGACTCGTGCCCGGCATGATGACCTTCGCCTACGCCGAGGGCCTCGTCATCCAAGGTGGCAGCATCCACGGCACCGGGCTCGCCTTCATGCACACCGAGCTCGACATCCGCCAGCCGGTGTACGTCGGGGACACGGTCACCGTCGTCGTCGAGGTCACCGGTTCTCGCGCCGCATCGACGGGGGAGCGCGGCGTGGTCACGACCCGCAACTCCGTCTACAACCAGCGCGACGAGATCGTGATGGTCTACACGCCGGTCCGCCTCACCAAGGGCACCCCGGCGACGTGATCTGGCTCGACCTGATCGCCGCGCGAGCCGAATCGGACGAGCCCGCCGTCGTGACCGAGGACGGGGTGTGGAGCGGTCGCGAGCTGCTCGCCCGTGCCGGCGGCGGCATCGACTTCCTCGATTCGGTCGGCGCGCGTCGCGGTGTGCCGGTGGTGACGCTCCTCACCAGCCGGCCCTCATCATTCGCGCTCACGATCGGGGCGGCGGCGACCGATCGGGCCCTCGCGCCGCTCGGCCCGCGCCTCACGGTCGCCGAGCTCGTGCCCTGCGTCGAGGCGGTGCCGGGCGACGTGATCGTCGTCGAGCCGGCGTTCGAAGAGCTCGGATACGCGGTTGCGCAGCAAAGTGGGCGGCGCCTGGCCGTGCTCGGAGAACTGCCACCGTCCGAGTGGCGTGTGCCCGTCGGCATCGGACCCGACCGACCGGCCGCGATCCTCCACACGTCGGGCACCACCGGTCGACCGAAGTCGGTGGCCTACCTGCAGGGCCGGCTCGCTGCCCGGGTGGAAGTCAACGCCGCGCTCGTCGGCCTCGGCCCCGGCTCGGTCTACGCGACGGCCTCTCCCTTCCATCACATCGCCGGGTTGGGGATGATGTTCGTCGCCCTCGGGTCGGGCGCGGCGCTGATGTCGATGCCGTCGTTCGACGTCGACGCGTGGCGCGGCCTGGCGGCACGGGGGGTCACCCACGCATTGGCGGTGCCGACGATGATCGAGAAGCTGCTCGCCGCCGACGCACTCGCGCTACCTGGCCTGCGGGTGCTGCAGTACGGCGCCTCGCCGATCCACCCCGCCACCCTCACCCGGGCGATGGCGGCGTTGCCGGGCGTGCGATTCGTCAGCATCTACGGGCAGACCGAGGGCAGCCCGATC
>JAYUAM010000737.1:0-3400 GCA_043741295.1 Acidimicrobiia bacterium | reverse complement strand
CGGTGGTCGTGGAGCAGCCGGGCGGTGATCAGGTAACCAGAGAGCGTGAAGAACGTCGAGACGCCGAGGAAGCCGCCGGCGCTCAGCCGCCAGCCGGCGTGGAACAGGAGCACGGCGGCGATGGCCAGGCCGCGCAGGCCGTCAAGGGCGGGGAGGTGGACAAACGGCGACCGGGCGACCCGCATCGGCCGGTAGTCGAGTCCGTAGTCGAGCGTGTAGTCCCGCCCGGTGAGCGTGGCGAGGACCGGGCGCGTGGGCGCGGAGGAACTCGCTCGCTGCATCGTCACGTGAGCAGGGTAGGAGACCCGGCGCACTCGCGGCGCGAACGACGAAGGGTCACCTGTTCAGACATGCTCGACCTGCCCCTGTCTCGACTCGATCCGTGCCCGCTTCCGGGCACACCAGAACGCTGGACCATCGTAAACGAATCGTCACCGGGTGTGGGAGATCACGTCGCACGGTCCGGGCGACGAGGCGCATCGGTCAATCGAAGGTCGGCCAGCGGCGTTGCTGGCGACGTCGGCGGCCGGCGGCGCCCCGCCGACGATGCTCGGCCAGAGCCCACTGGCGACGCCATCCGGTGTATTCCGGCCCCGTCAGGGTCGGCGTCTGCTCGCGCCCGGCCCGCTGGCGGGCCGACCACCAGTCACCGAGCGCCTCGTCGGCCAGTTCGGCCACCGCCCGCTCGATGCGCTCGTTGAAGCGGCGGGTGTTCTCGCCCGGCGCCGGCCGCAACGGGATGCCGAAGGTGACCCGCGTGTGCCCCGGGCGCAGGGCCCGGGCGCCCTTGCCCAGGATCGCGCCGGCCCCGTCGATGTGCAGCGGCACGACGGCCACCTGGCACTTGTCGGCGAGGTAGGCGGCGCCGCCCTTGAACGGCTGGCCCCAGCCGTCCGGCGAACGGCCGCCCTCGGGGAAGACGACCAGGCTCCAGCCGGCGCCGATGAGGTCGGCGGCGAGGTCGGACGAGCGCCGGTTGACGGCCGACCGGTCGATCGGGAAGGCCCCGAGCCCGAGGGCGGATGCCGCGCCGGTAAGGCGGGTGGCGAAGAAGTAGTCGGCCGCGGCCCCGACGACGAGCTTCGAGCGCCAGGGCTCCGGCAGCGACGTGAGCACGAGGGGCGCGTCGAGGTGGCTGTGGTGGTTGGCCACGAAGATCAGGCTCGGCGCGTCGTCGCCGAGCCTGGCGAGGTCGGCGAGGCGATCGGTGCCGGTGACGGTGGGGGAGGCGATGGCCTTCAGGGCGAGGCGCATCGGGCCATTTACGATCACCCGTCTGGTCGTCTTGGCCCACGGCTTGCGGGCCCACGCGGTGTCGAAGTCGGCGCCCGTGCGCCCCCGCTCGCCGGGCACGTCGACCCCGCCGGGGATGGTGGGTTTCCGGTACGGGAAGCCGGCGCGGGCGACCTTCGTGCGCAGCACACCGACGCCGATAGCGCGCCCGGCCCAGCCCAGCCCGCGCTCGACAGCCTGCACGGCCCGGCCGGCATCGCCGAGCGCCACGAGAGGGGCCGTGCCGCTCCGGCGCCTCGGCGCGTGCGGGTGGAGATCGCCGTCGCCCGTCATGTCTCGTCGCCCGTCATCGCCCGTCGCCCGTCATGTCGTGCCGTCCGTCATGTCACGTCGGCCATGAAGATCGGCGGGGCGTGCAGATGGGTGATCGTGGCGTGGCGGCCGACGACGTCGCTCGCCATTTCGAGCGCGTCGTCCAGGGTCGACGCTGGCATGAACCCGAGCCGGCGCACCGAGCGCGGCTCGCCGCCGACGATGATCACGCGGCCGCAGTGCTTCAGACCGTGGCTGCCCCAGTACCACATGTAGAACGGGTGGACGCCGTGGTACGCGTAGCTCGTTCGGTAGAGGTGGCGGTACCACTCGTCCTCGGCGAACTGCTTCTCGTACTTCTTCGAGAGCTCGTGCGGGTCGGTGGTGTCGGCCAGGCACTGCTCGAAGAAGTCGATGTAGCTCGGATGGTGGACGGGGTTGAACTCCCACGGGGTCGGGTGCGTCATGATCACGACGCCGCCCTCGCGCACGAGCGGCTTGCCGCGGTAGAGGTTGAAGTAGTAGCCGAGCCCCATGCACATCACCAGGATCGGGTTCATGATCGAGTTGACGTTGTACGGGCAGATGTACGGGATGCCCATGGTGAGGATGTCGGTCTGGCCCTCCACCGGCACGAGCTGCTGCTTGTAGACGTTCTCGGTGGTGATCTTGTGCACCGCTTCCACCTCGCCACACTGGATCGAGGTCATCTGGTGCGGTGCCTCGATCGAGTGGAAGATGTTGCGGGCCACGCGGCTCGGCGTGCGGTTGAGCGACTTCGAGAGGGCGAGGTAGCTGACCCGATCGCGCCCGGTCCACTCCCACTCGCGCTTGGAGAGAAAATTGACGTTCGACGGGAACGTGTCGGTGTTCAGCGTCGTCTCGATCTGAAAGACGCGCGGGCCGTGCTCGCGCATCAGCTTGCCGAGGCGCCAGTTGCTCTTGTGCAGCTCCGAGCGGTGCTGGTCCATGAAGCTCGTCGACGCTTCCATCGTCGTCGGGTTGTGGTGGTGCCGCAGGCTCCGGTACGACGCCAGGCCGGTCGCCGTGCTCTTCCACCCACCGTCCATGGCGACGAGGTTGATGTTCACGTAGACGAGCAGGTCGGACTCGGCCGCCCGCTTGTTGATCTCGAGCTCCTCGCCCTCTGGGGTGCTGCCGAGGTAGGCGAGGTTCGCCGGGTCCTCGGCGTCGTGCTGGGTGAGCAGGCCGCGGGGCGCGAACGCGTCGTACACGCGGTCGCCGAGGGCGTGACGAAGCTCGTCCTCGGTCATGCGCCGGTGCAACGCCAGTGCGGCGATGAGCACGACGTCGTCGACACCGGCCGCCGCCGCCAGGTCGAGCACGGCCTCGATCACGCGCTGGCGGATGTCGGGCTTGCGCATCTTCGGCAGCGGCAGGCTGATGTCGTCGAACGCGATCGTCAAGCGCATGCCCGGGGTGAGCAGCGCGCTGAGCGGTTCGGAGTCGATCGGGTGCTCGAGCGCGGTGCGGATCGCGCCGTCGACGTCGGCGATGGCGTCGAGCGGCTCGCCCGGGTAGATCACGCGGCTGCGGCCGGCGGGGAGCTTCTCCAGGCTGAACCCCTCGCCGCGCCAGAACAGGGTGGGCGGCGTCGAACGGTCGACCTCCAGGACGTAACCGGGGCGAGGCATCAGCGGCCTTTCTCGTTGCGCAGGTCGAACGCCACCTTCACCGCGCCGCGGCGACCGGCCGTGGCAGCGTGCTCGAGGGCGTCGCGGTAGTCGCGCAGGGGGTAGGTGGCCGACACGAGTCGACCTAGATCGAAACGACGCACGACGTCCATGGCGGCGACGAAGTCGGCGTGCTCGTAGGCGTAGCAACCGCGGATCGC
>JAYUAM010000736.1:0-7974 GCA_043741295.1 Acidimicrobiia bacterium | reverse complement strand
CGCCGAGACCGTTGGCCTCGCACCCGAGGCCGACGAGCAGCACGCCACCGACGTTCGGGTGGGTGGCATAGCCGGCGATGGTGCGGCGGAGGACGTCGATGCCCTCGCCCCCGGAATCCATGCCGCAACCGGTGCTGTGGGTAAGGGCGACCACGCCGTCGATGTTCGGGAAGGCGCCGAGGGCACCCGTGCGTTGGATGCGGTCGACGATCGCCTTGGCGACGGTGGCCGAGCAGTTCACGGTGGCGATGACGGCGAGGTAGTTGCGCGTAGCGACATGGCCGTCGGGCCGGCGGATGCCGAGGAACGTGGCCGGCTCGGCCACCGGCACGGTGGGCACGTACGCCGTACCGTGGGCGTGGTCGAGCGCAACCGTGCCCATCGCCAGGTTGTGGGTGTGCACGTGGTCGCCGGCGGCGATCGGTACCGAAGCGAAGCCGATGACCTGGGCGTAGCGGTGGACGGCTTCACCCGGTCGTATGGCGCGCGTGGCGACCTTGTGCCCGGCCGGAATTGTGCCTGTGGCCGTGACGCCGCTGGCGATGGCTGCGCCGGGGGCCAACTCGCGCACGGCAACGACCACGTCGTCGTCGGGATGCAGGCGAATCGTGGTGGCGGAGCCGAGGAACTGCACGTTGGCCATGCGGTGAGGGTACGACGATTTCCTCGCAGGCCCCAGTGCTGTCGCCGGCCGTTCGCCTACCGTTGCGTGGTGATCACGGCATACCTGGCGGCCGAGGGGTTCGAGCCCCAGCTCCGCGCCGAGCTGGCCGGCGCCGGCGTGCGCGTGGAACGGCGTCACGAGCGGTTGCTCCTCACCGACGCGCCGTCCATCCGGTCAGTGTGGGCGGCCAACGTGTGGCACGACGCCGTCGAGATCCCGGTCGCGTCGATCGGTGCGGCGGCGCACGCGCTGCGCGACATCCAGCGGAACTGGGCGGCGTACTCCCCGCTGCACAGCGGGCGGGCCAAGCTGGTCGTCGAGCGTCTGCCGCATGTGTCGGCCAGGGCGTTGGCGATCGGTGAGCTGGCGCCGGCGGCTCCGCTCGGTTCGTGGACGTTCCTCGACCCGAACACCGTCCTCGCCGCGGCCCGCTGCGACAGCGCGTTTGCGAACGGCGAGCCGAGCCTCGTCGAGGATCGCGAGGGCCCGCCGAGCCGCGCCTACCTCAAGTTGTGGGAGGCGCTCATCCGCCTCGGTCGTTGGCCGGTGCCCGGGGATCGGTGCGTCGATCTCGGGGCGAGCCCGGGTGGTTGGACGTGGCTGCTCGCCGAGGTCGGCGCACGGGTGACCGCCGTCGACAAGGCGCCGCTCGACCCGACGGTGGCCGCGCTTCCCGGCGTGCGCTGGCTCGACGGCAGTGCGTTCGCCCTCGGACCCGACGAGCTGGCGCCGGCCGGCCGGGCGCCGCTCGACTGGCTGTGCAGCGACATCGTCGCCTACCCCGACCGGCTGCTCGCGCTCGTGACCCGTTGGCTGGCGTCGGGCCGCGTACGCAACGTCGTCTGCACCGTGAAGTTCCAAGGCGACACCGACCACGCCATGCTCGCCCGCTTCGCCGAACTGCCCCGAGCCCAGCTCTTCCACCTGCACCACAACAAGCACGAGGTCACCTTCGCCTCGCTGTCGTGATCGGCGCGCCAGGGGCCGGGCGGCCCCGGGTAACGTCCGGCCGTGGCCGCACCGCGCAAGATCCTCATCGACACCGACCCGGGCATCGACGACGCGATGGCGATCTTCTACGCGCTCGCCTCACCCGAGCTCGACGTCGTCGGCCTGACGACGATCTTCGGGAACGCCGACGTCGACACCTGCACCACGAACGCGCTCCGGTTGCTGGAGATCGCCGGGCGCACGGACATCCCGGTCGCCCGCGGTGTCTCGCGGCCGCTGGCGATGGACTTCCGCGGCCCCGCCGAGTTCGTCCACGGGGTCGACGGTCAGGGCGACACTGGCCTCTCGGCACCGACCACGAGCGCGGTCGGGACCGATGCCGTACGCTTCATCGTCGACACGGTGATGGCGGCGCCCGGCGAGATCACGCTCGTGCCCGTCGGGCCGCTCACGAACATCGCCCTCGCGATGCTCGTCGAGCCGGCGCTCGGCCGGAACCTCGCCGGCATCGTGCTCATGGGCGGCGCGGCGTTCGTTCCAGGCAACGCCTCGCCCGCCGCCGAGGCGAACATCGTCAACGACCCGGAGGCGGCCGACATCGTGTTCGGCGCCGACTGCCCGCTCGTGATGGCCGGCCTCGACGTGACCGAGAAGACGTTCATGAGCAACGCCGTCCTCGCGCGACTGTCAGCCGGGACGAACGCCCGGGCCCAGCACATCGCCCGCATCGTTCCCTACTACGCGCAGTTCTACGGCAAGCGCATGGCGCTCGACGGGATCTTCGTGCACGACTCCACGGCGATCAGCTGGCTGCTCGCCCCGCAGCACTACACGGTCGTCGAACACCCGATCCGGGTCGACACAGCGCACGGCGTCGCGCGCGGCAAGACGTTGCCGGCGCTGCGCGTCTCGGACCGCGAATCAGCCTGGTCGGGTCGGCGGGCGGTGACGATCCTCACCGGCGTCGACAACGGCGCCGTCGTCGAGCTGGAGATGGATCGGTTGCTCGCCGACTAGCGTCGTCGGGGCCGTCAGTCGAACAGCGACGGCGGCACGACCGCCGCCCCTTCGATGGCGAGGAGGCGGCGCTTGGTCAACGTGCCGCCGGTGGCCGAGAACCCGCCGAGCCCGCCGCCGGTCGCGACGATGCGATGGCACGGGACCACGATCGGCACCGGGTTGCGCCCGAGGGACTGCCCGACGGCCCGGGCGACGGCGTTGTCCTCGCCGATGCGCCGGGTGAGCTCGCCGTACGTGATCGTCTCGCCCGGTCCCACCGTGCGCGCCGCTTCGTAGACGCGGACGTCGAAGGCCGACACCGCGGCGAGGTCGACGACGACGTCCGTGAGGTCGGCCGCCTGCCCGGCGACAAGGGTGGTCATCGCCGCGATCGCCGCAGCGACTGGAGCCGGTGCGTCGTCAACGCGCGGTGCTGTGGGCCACCGGCGGACGGCACGCCACGCCATCGTCGCCTCGCTCGGCTCGGGGAGGGCGACACCGACCAGCCCCTTGGCGCTCCAGGCCACGGCGCACGGGCCGAGCGCCGTAGGGAAGGTCGTCCACCCGACCGCCGCAGACACCTGGTCGTTCATTCCGGCCGGCACGCCGACAGTCTGCCGCGGCCGCGTGCCGAAGTGACGAACGCGCCCAGGAAGGCGGCGAGCATCACCAGCGCGGCAACCCACACCCATCGGATGA
Organism: Acidimicrobiia bacterium; assembly: GCA_043741295.1. Taxonomy (GTDB): domain Bacteria; phylum Actinomycetota; class Acidimicrobiia; order Acidimicrobiales; family Ilumatobacteraceae; genus JAYUAM01. Next base: position 4,661 of record JAYUAM010000736.1, on the reverse strand, counting down.
ACGGCCGCACGTGCACGTCGAGCACGACGGCACCGCTCGGGTCGAACCGCCGGAGCGCCACCTGGGTGTCGAGCAACCAACCGGCCCGGCGCGCCGTCTCAGGGAGCACCGCGCCCGCCGTCTCGTAGACGCGCAGACCTGGACGCAACGTAACCGTTGAGCCCCGACCGCGAACGTCCAACGGGAGCACGACGAGCCGGTAGCGGTCGCGAGGCAACGCCTCGGCCCGACCGGCGGTCAGCGTTACGCCCGCCACCCTGGTCGAGCCACCGGGCGCCAACACGACGGTGCGATCGGCCCCGAACGAGCTGGCGATCGACGACGCCACGAGCAGCACGAGACCGACGTGTCCGGCGATCAGCGACCACCGCGTCGCGCCCGCGCGACGGCAGCGGGGCCGGGCGAGCCGGAGCGCGGCGACGGTGTAGCCGACCGCGGCGAGGACGGCGAGCGGTGTGACGGCGGCGGTGAAGAAGCGAGCGTCGACCGCCCGACGCCGCCCGTCGAACCAGCGCCCGACGATCGGCCACAACGTGCCGACGAGCACCACCGTTGCCGTCACCGCCACGAGCACGACGTGCACGAGCAGGAGGCGCCCTTCGCGCGGAGGGTCGTCTGCCGGTGCTTCCTGGGCGGGCGCTTCCAGGCTCGGTACCCGACGCGTCCGCCACAGCGTGGTGACGGCGGCGGCGAGCATCATCGCCGCGAGCGCCGACAGGCCGTAGCCGACGCGGGTCGCTTCCCCGAACGCGTGGACCGACGTGGCCGCGCCCGATCGGGTGACGACCGCACCGAGCGCTGCGGCGCCGAACGACGCGAGTGCGGCGCCGACGGCGAGCGTCGGTCGGCGGCCCACGTGCACCACCGTCAGCAACGCGAGCCAGGCGAGCAGCCCGCCGTTCTCCACGGGGTCCCATGCCCAGAACCCGCCCCACCCCACCTCGACGTAGGCCCACCTCGCCCCGACGGCGAGAGCGGCGGTCGACAGCACGAGGCCCACCAGCGACCACCGAACGAGCGTCGCCGCCAGGCCGCCGTCGACGGCGCGCGTCCATCGGGCCGCCAGCGCCAGGGCGGCGAGAGGGAGCGTGGCCAGCGCGCCGGCGTACAGCAGTGGCGGGTGCACGAGCATCGCCGGGTGTTCCAGGATCGGCGTGAGGCCGACCCCGTCGATCGCTGGCTGCGCGAGCCGGCGGAACGGATCGGCGGCCAGGAGAGACACACCGAGCAACCACGCCGGCACGAGTGAACCGGCACGGAGGTACCCGCCGAGCAGGCGGGGGTGGCGGCGGGCGACGCCGACGCTCCCGAGGGCGACGGCCACCGCGGCCATCGCCGCGTACAGCAGCAACGTGCCGGCCATCGCCGCCCACAGCCCGGCGAGCCGGTACGGCCGCGAGGCCGCCCGGGCCACGACGTCGGCGACATAGGTGAGCCGGTAGTCGCGGCGCACGAGGGCGCGAGCGAGCACGGCCACGGCGACCCCGCCGTCACGGCACCGACGGCGACGAGACGCCGCGCGACGATGGCGCGGCGCGGACCGATCGCCGAGGCGACGGCCAGGCAGGCGACGGCCCACGTCATCGCCTGATGTCCGAGATCGGGAGCGTCCATGCCAGCGCGTTCCCAACCGTGTGGTCAGCGACCGAGGAGCTTGTCGCCCTCGACCAGGAGCCGTTCGGCGAGGCGGGCACCGACGTCGATCTCGTCGCCCTCGGCGACGTCGCGCAGCACGGTGGCCCCGTCGGCCGAGGCGATCAGGCCGGTCACATGGAGACGTCCGTGGGCGTCGAGCACGGCATGGGCGCCGACGGGCAGGTCGCACCCGCCGCCGAGGCGGGCGAGGAACGAGCGCTCGGCATCGACGCACCGCCGGCTGGTGGCGTGCTCGATGGCGGCCGCTGCCGCCCGGGAGTCGGCATCGTCGAGCCGACACTCGATGGCCAGCGCGCCCTGGCCGACCTGCGGCACCATCTCCTCGACGCCGAAGCGTTGGACGAGGCGGTCGCCGAGCCCCACCCACGTGGCGCCGGCGACGGCGACGACGATGGCGTCGGCGAGCCCGTCGTCGGCGGTAGCGGGCTGGCCAGCCGGGCGGGCCCGGGCGATGCGGGTCGGGATGTTGCCGCGCAGGCCGACGAAGTGCAGGTCGGGCCGGCGGTGGGCGAGCTGCGTGCGGCGCCGAACCGACCCGGTTGCGACCGTCGCCCCGTGGTGGAGGTGGTCGAGGGCGAGCCCGGCGAGGGCGTCACGCGGGTCGCCGCGCTCGGGCACGGCGGCGAGTACGAGACCGTCGGTGGTCCACGACGCCGGGAGGTCCTTGGCTGAGTGCACGGCGAAGTCGGCGCGCCCGTCGAGCACCGCCGCCTGCACTTCCTTCGTGAACACGCCGCGGCCACCGATCTCCCAGATCGGCCGATCGAGCACCTTGTCGCCGGTGGTCTCGACGAACACCAGTTCAACCGGGCGACCGGTGGCGGCCGTGATCAGCGCGGCCACGTGACCGGCCTGCACGCGCGCCTGTTCGCTGCCGCGGGTGGCGATGCGCAGACCGGCGGTGTTGTGGCCGGTGGCGGTCACTCGCGTCCGCCCCACGCCCGGCGCCACACGGTGCCGAGCAGCGTCGCCTCGTCGCCGGGACGACCGGTGCGGTAGCCCTGCACCACGTCGCAGCCGAGGGCAGCGAGCACCGCGTGCTGGCGTTCGTCTTCCACGCCTTCGGCCACGAGCTGCAGCCCGAGCCGGCGCGAGAGGCCGACCATCGCCTCGACCATCGCCCGGTCGTGCGGATCGCTGGCGAGGTGGGCGATGAACGATGCATCGAGCTTCACGAGGTCGATCGGCAATCGTAGGAGGTACTCGAACGAGGCGTACCCGGTACCGAAATCGTCGAGGGCGATGCGCACCCCGAGGGACCGCAGCTCGGTGAGTGCCTGGCGGGCGACGGTGAGGCTGCCGAGCATCACCGACTCGGTCACTTCGAGGCACAGCCTCCCCGGTGCCAGCCCGGTCTCGCGGAGCACGACCTGGACCTCGTCGGCGAGCCCCGGGTCGGCGAGCTGGTGGCCCGAGACGTTGACAGCCACGTAGAAGTGCACGGCCTCGCTCGGCAGCTCCCACGCCGCCGCCAGTTGGCAGGCCTGGCGCAGCACCCACGAGCCGATCCGGTGGATGAGACCGGTCTCCTCGGCGATCCAGATGAACTCGGAGGGGCCGAGACCGCCGAGCACGGGGTGGTTCCAGCGCAGAAGCGCCTCGGCCCCGACGACGGCCCCGGATTCGAGCGACACCTCGGGTTGGAACTCGAGCCACAGCTCGTCACGGTCGAGGGCGCCGCGCAGCGCCTGCTCGATCTCCATGCGCTGGATCGACGCCGTGTGCATCTCGTGGTGGGCGAGCACCGCCCGACTGCCCCCCTGCTCCTTCGCCTGTCTGGTCGCCAGCTCGGCATCGCGCAGAAGTTCGCCGGCGGTCGTGGACGCTGCGGGTGCGGCGACGGCCACGCCGACGCTGCCCGACACGACCACTTCCCGATCGCCGACGGTGATCGGCTGGGCGAGTCGGGCCTGCAGGCGGGCGGCGAGCGCGAGCGCGCCCGTCTCGCCGTCGACGACCTCGGAGGCGATGGCGAACGAGTCGTCGCCGATGCGCGCCGCGCTCTCACCGGTGGTCAACAGGCGCGCCACGCGACGGGCGACGGCCACCAGCACCTCGTCGCCGACGGCCGGCCCGGCGACGGCGTTGACGAGCCGGAAGCGGTCGATGTCGAGGTGGAGCAACGACACCGTGCGCCGACCGGGCCGGGCCAGCGCGTGGGCGACACGGTCGAGGAACAGCGCCCGGTTCGGCAGGGCCGTGAGAGTGTCGTGCGTCGTCTCGATCGCCATGCGACCTTGCATCGCCTCCCTCGTCCCGTGGTCGGTGATCGTTACGAGCGCGCCGCCGGGTGGGTTCGGGAGGGCGGCGATCGTGATGGTGGGGAAGCGGTCCCAGCCCGGAAGCTGGTCGATGGCGACGGTGGCACGAGCCCGACGGCCGGACGTCACGGCGTCGAGTGCATCGGCGAGATCGAGCAGCGTTCGCGCCACGTCCTCCGTGGCGGTTTCGCTCGCGCGCCGGATATCGACGGCGGCGTTGCGGCCCATCGCGAGGTCGACGTGCACGTCGTCGGGTGAGCCGGTGTGGTCGCGCCAGCGTCCGTTGACTGCGCACAGCGCGCCCGACCCGTCGAGGAGCGCGGCGAGGCCGGGGAGCGCGTCGAGCACCGCGGCCCCGAGAGCGTCGAGCGGGGCGCGGCGATCCGTCGTCCGCCGTTCGACGGCTGGGCTGGTGTCGTTTCTCACCACGAACGTGGTCCCTGCCCGTCGATCGGGTCGGACCCCGATGCGAGCTGACCGTAGGGGGGTCCCTGTCCGGAGGCCGTGGTGTGTGCGTCCACGACGTCGGCACCGGTGTAGGTGACGGTGATCGCGCGCCCGTGACGCGCCGCCTGACGTCGGCGCAGGAAGCCGGCGAGCCGGCGGCGCAGCGGGGGTACCAGGAGAAGCGCGCCCAGCAGATCGGTGACGAAGCCGGGGACGACGAGCAGGGCGCCGGCGAGCAGCACGAGGCCGCCTTCGGCGACATGCTCGGTGGGCAGCCGGTTGGCGTTGAGCTCGCGC
>JAYUAM010000735.1:0-7979 GCA_043741295.1 Acidimicrobiia bacterium | reverse complement strand
CCTCGATGTCGGCTCGTCGCATCCTGGGGCTGAAGCAGGTCCCAAGGGTTGGGCTGTTCGCCCATTAAAGCGGTACGCGAGCTGGGTTCAGAACGTCGTGAGACAGTTCGGTCCCTATCTTCTGCAGCCGGAGGATCGTTGAGAAAGGCTGTCCCTAGTACGAGAGGACCGGGACGGACGCAGCTCTGGTGTGCCAGTTGTCCTGCCAAGGGCACGGCTGGTTGGCTACCTGCGGAAGGGATAACCGCTGAAAGCATCTAAGCGGGAAGCCTGTTTCAAGATGAGCGATCCCACGGGGTTAACCCGGTAAGGCCCGTGACTAGACCATCACGTTGATAGGCCGGAGGTGGAAGTACGGCAACGTACGTAGCCGACCGGTACTAATCGGCCGAGGGCTTGGTTTGAACTCATGCTCGTGCTCGCTCTGGAGTTCTCATGGCGCTGCCTGTTCGTCAGGCGCCCATTGACAACCAAAAATTTCCGGTGGCCATAGCGGTGGGGTAACACCCGTTCCCATTCCGAACACGGCAGTTAAGACCACCTGCGCCGATGGTACTTGGGGGTAGACCCCCTGGGAGAGTAGGTCGCCGCCGGATTTCGCACGCGAGAGGCGTCCCTTCGGGGACGCTTCTTCGCGTTTTCGGCGTCGATCGCCCGCGTCGGGGGCGGCGAGTGGTTCGTCCGGCTCCAGAGGACCGGACTATGGTGTCGGACCCCGAGTCGAGGTCGTTCCAGAATGTCTCCATCGCCCAGTGACGCGCCCCGAGGTCGTCGAACCGTCGTCCGCTTGCCCGGCGGCGCAAGCGCGGCACGTGGTACGGGCCCTGGCGGCGCCGAGCGTTCGAACGGCCGCCCGGCCCGGCGCGACGAGGGTCCGGTCCGCGGCTCGGGCTCGAACCGAGCGGACGGTGACGGTGCCCGCACGGCGCGGGGCCCCGGCACACCGCAGCCAGGCGGTGCCCGCTCCAACGACAGCCGACCCGGCCGGGGAGCGGGTGCGGGGCGTGACGACGGGCGGGGCTTCGACGACCGTTCGCGTGCCGGTGGCGGTCAGAAGCGCGTTGGGGCGGATGACGGTCGGCAGCAGCGCGGGCCAGGCACTGGCCCTCGCCGGCCAGTGAGCGACCGGGGCCCGTCGTCACGCGCGCCGCGCAGCGACGGGTGGTCGGGGTCGGACCGCGCTCGTGACCCGGAACGGCGATCGGACGGCCCCCGTTCGGGTGCGCCCGCCCAAGGACGCTCGTCAGCGCGCGGCACCGACGACCGTGCTGGACGTGGCGGCGAGGGTGGGCGCAGCGAGCGCTGGGGTAGCGATCGGCCGGGCACGAGCGGCCGCCCGGCGGCTGATGGTCGACGAGGCGGCTCTTCGGCCCGGTTCGACGTCCGAGGCGACCGCTCCCGACCGCCGTCGGCCCGAGGCGATGCGAGTGAGGGTGACGCCGGCTCCGGGCGTTGGGGCAGCGCCTCGCGCGCGGCGGGCGCCCCCAGCGGTGCCAGTTCCCGTTCCGATCGCGGCGCCCGTCCGGCCGGGCCCACCGTTCGTCGTGATCGCACCGATCGCGACGGTGCCGCCGGCGAGCGCTTCACCCGCCCGGCGCGCGACGACGGGCGGTCGGCCCGCGGGCCGCGTCCCGGGCCGTTCGATCGGGATGCTCGGACCGGCGGCGCTCGCGGCGCCGGCGGCGAGGGCCGCGGCTTCGCCCGCGGACCGGCACGTGACGACGGCGGCCCACGACGCGAGGGTGGGGGCGGCCGGTTCGAGCGTTCCACCGCCCGCTCGCCCGGACGTGACACGGTCGGTCGCCCGCCTCAGCGCGAAGTGAGCCCGCCCGAGCCGTGGTCACCGGACGAGTGGCATGACGAGGGGCCGGTTCGTCACGTGGCGGGCGCGGCCGCCGCCCGTGCCGCGACGTCGGCCGGCGCCGTGGTGGGCGCGAACGCGTCGACAGGAGCCACGCGCCGCGGAGGGTCGGCGCGTGCCTCGTTCTCGACCCGGCGCGGGGCTGGCGACGGCACGCGCCAGACCTACTCCCGGCGTCCCAAGCTTCCACCGGATGTCGTCGGCGAGCTGGTCAAGGCCGTAGGTGCGCGCCGCGCGCCGAAGCTCGTCGAGTACGTCGATGCTGCGCGTCGCGCCTTCGAAGGTGACCGGTACACCGAGGCGCGCCGACTGATCGCGCCGGTGGCCAAGGAGGCTCCCGGGGCGGCGGCCGTCCGCGAGTTGCACGGTCTCACGCTGTACCGCCTCGAGCGCTACAAGGCGGCGGCGGTCGAGCTCGACGCTTATGCGACGCTCACCGGTGAGGTCGACGAACATCCGGTGCTCGCCGACTGCCATCGCGCCATGAAGCACTGGAGCCGGGTCGAGGAGCTGTGGACCGAGCTGCGCGAGGTGTCGCCGTCGGCCGAGCTCGTCACCGAGGGTCGGATCGTGGCCTCCGGCGCGCTGGCCGACCGTGGCCAGCTCGAGGCCGGGATCGCCCTGTTGGAGAAGTCGCCGCGCCCAAAGGGCAAGGTGCGCACGCATCACCTGCGCGAGTGGTACGCACTCGCCGACCTCGCCGACCGCGCTGGAGACGCGCCGCGCGCCCGGCGGATCTTCGAACGCATCGCCGAGCACGACGGCGCGTTCGCCGACGTGCCCGACCGCCTACGCGCCCTCGGCACGTGAACCGCCCTCGGCACGTGAACCGCCCTCGGCACGTGGTCGGCGTTCTGCCGGTGGCCGCCGGCTCCCGACCGGCCGAGGTCGTCGCCGACTAGGCTGGGAACCGACCGGAACGCGTCCGCAGCGATGGCGGCCGCCTGCTGTGAGGAGCACCCCGCATGGACCTGAACGCACTCTTGGGAGCCGACGCCGAATCGTTGCTCGCCCACACGTGCAAGGGCGTGAGCGCCGACGAGATCACCCGGCCGGGGCCCGACTACCTCGACCGCACGTTCGTGCTCACCGACCGCAACCCTCAGGTGCTGCGCAACCTCGGCTCGCTCTACGGCACCGGACGGCTCGCCCACACTGGCTACGTCTCGATCCTGCCGGTGGACCAGGGCATCGAGCACTCGGCGGCGTCGAGCTTCGCACCGAACCCGGCCTACATGGACCCGGCGAACATCTGCCGGCTGGCGATCGAGGGTGGCTGCAACGCCGTGGCGACGACGTTCGGCGTGCTCGGCGCGGTGAGCCGCCAGTACGCCCACAAGATCCCGTTCATCGTGAAGATCAACCACAACGAACTGCTGACCTATCCGAACAGGGCCGACCAGGTCATGTTCGGCTCGGTCCGCAAGGCCTGGGATCTGGGTGCCGTCGGCGTGGGTGCCACGATCTACTTCGGGTCCGACCAGGCGACGCGGCAGCTGCGCGAGGTCGCCGCCGCGTTCGAGGAAGCGCATCAGCTCGGCATGTTCACCGTGCTGTGGTGCTACCTGCGCAACGACGCGTTCAAGCGCGACGGCGTCGACTACCACCTGTCGGCCGACCTCACCGGCCAGGCCAACCACCTCGGCGTCACGATCGAGGCCGACATCATCAAGCAGAAGCTCCCGGAGAACAACGGAGGGTTCAAGGCGATGGCGGTCGAGAGCTCGTACGGCAAGACGAACAACCTCGTCTACGACCAGCTGACCACCGACCACCCGATCGACCTCGCCCGCTGGCAGGTGGCCAACTGCTACATGGGCAAGATCGGACTGATCAACTCCGGTGGCGAGTCCAAGGGCACCGGCGATCTCGCGGCGGCGGTGAAGACCGCGGTGATCAACAAGCGCGCCGGTGGGCAGGGCCTCATCTCGGGTCGCAAGGCGTTCCAGCGCCCGATGGCCGAGGGCGTCGAGCTGCTCAATGCCATCCAGGACGTCTACCTCGACGCATCGGTCACCATCGCCTGATCGTGATGTTCGTGCTCGCTGCGCTCGCCTGACGGGCTCGTCGGCTCCGCTGCGCTTCGCCGCTCGCGGTACCTCCAATTCGTTGGGATGCAGTCCCTCGGAGCCTCGCGGGCTATAAGTTGCCGATGGCAAGTTAGTGCCACACCGAGGTGACACGCCGTTAGCAGGAGGGGAGGTGCGATGACGGACATCGTCGACCGTCCCGAACGGGCGCCCGAGGTACTGCATCGCGTAGTGGTCCGTCTGGCCGGGGATTCCGGCGACGGCATGCAGATCACCGGTGACCGCTTCACGTCCGTGAGCGCGGCCTTCGGCAACGACCTCTCGACGCTGCCGGACTTTCCGGCCGAGATCCGCGCGCCCGCCGGCACGATCCACGGCGTGTCGAGCTTCCAGGTCCACATCTCTGACCACAAGATCTCGACCCCGGGCGACGCATCGAACGTGCTCATCGCCATGAACCCCGCGGCGCTGCGGGCCGACCTCAGCCGGCTCGAGGCCCACGGGCTGGTGATCCTCAACAGCGACAACTTCGACGAGCGCAGCCTGCTCAAGGCTGGCTACACGGCCGACCCGCGCGAGGACGACTCGCTCAAGGGCTTCCGCGTCGTCGAGGTGGCGATGACCTCGTTGACGCTGAAGGCCACCGAGCCGCTCGGCGTGAAGTCGCGCGATGCCGAGCGCTCGAAGAACTTCTTCGCCCTCGGGCTCATCTCGTGGCTGTACTCGCGTCCGGTCGAGTCGACGATCATCTGGATCGGCGAGCGGTTCGCCAAGAACCCGCTCGTCGCCGCATCGAACAAGGCGGCGTTCACCGCCGGCTACAACTTCGGCGAGACGACCGAGCTGTTCAGCCACCGCTATGAGATCGGGCCGGCCAAGCTGCCGGCCGGCGAGTACACGAACATCACCGGGAACACCGCGCTGGCGTGGGGCCTGATCGCCGCCGGCCAGCTCGCCCACCTACCGGTGACGCTCGGCAGCTACCCGATCACGCCGGCGTCCGACATCCTCCACGAGCTCTCGAAGCACAAGAACTTCGGCGTGCGCACGTTCCAGGCGGAGGACGAGATCGCCGCGGCCGGCTCCGCGCTCGGTGCCGCGTTCGCCGGCCACATCGGCATCACCAGCACCAGCGGTCCGGGCGTCGCGCTCAAGAGCGAGACCACGAGCCTGGCCGTCAGCCTGGAGCTGCCGATGCTTATCATCGACATCCAGCGTGGTGGGCCGTCCACCGGTCTGCCGACGAAGACCGAGGCCGCCGACCTGAACCTCGCGCTCTACGGTCGCCACGGCGAGGCGCCCCTGCCGGTCGTGGCCGCCTACAGCCCGTCACACTGCTTCGACGCGGCGATCGAGGCGGTGCGCATCGCCCTCAAGTACCGCACACCGGTGATCCTGCTCTCCGACGGCTACATCGCCAACGGGGCCGAGCCGTGGTGCCTGCCCGACGTGAACACGCTGCCCGACATCTCGGTGCCGTTCGCCACCGAACTGAACCACGAGCGCGACGACGGCACGATGGAGTACTGGCCCTACCTGCGCGACCCCGACACGCTCGCCCGCCCGTGGGCCATTCCGGGCACGCCCGGACTCATGCACCGCATCGGTGGCATCGAGAAGGAGGACGGCTCGGGAAACATCAGCTACACGCCCGAGAACCACTCCAAGATGGTGCACCTGCGGGCCGCAAAGATCGCCGGCATCGCCGACGACATCCCCGCCGCCTTCGTCGAGGGTGACCTCGATGCCGAGGTGCTGGTGGTCGGTTGGGGATCGACGTGGGGAGCGATCCGTGATGCCGCCGAGCGCTGCCGGGCCGACGGGGTGAAGGTGGCGCACACCCACCTGGTGCACCTCAACCCGCTGCCGCACGGCCTCGGCGAGATCGTGAAGCGCTACCGCAAGGTGATCGTCCCCGAGTTGAACCTCGGCCAGCTGTGCCGCATCGTGCGCGCCGAGTTCCTCGTCGACGCCCGACCGGTCACCAAGGTCGCCGGCATCCCGTTCACCGCAGCCGAGCTCGAGACGGCCATCCATGACGCTGCGGCGTCGCTAGCCGGAGGGATCACGACATGACCGACACCATCGTCCCGATCACGCAGAAGAAGGACTGGGCCAGCGACCAGGAGGTGCGCTGGTGCCCGGGCTGCGGTGACTACGGCATCCTCCAGGCCGTCCAGACGCTGATGCCGGACCTGGGCGTGGCGCCGCACAACACCGTGTTCATCTCCGGGATCGGTTGCTCGAGCCGCTTCCCGTACTACATGAACACCTACGGCCTGCACTCGATCCACGGGCGCGCGCCGGCGATCGCCACCGGCGTCGCCATCGCCCGCCCCGACCTCGACATCTGGGTGATCACCGGCGACGGCGACGCGTTGTCGATCGGCGGCAACCACTTGATCCACGCGCTGCGCCGCAACGTGAACCTCACGATCCTGATGTTCAACAACCGGATCTACGGGTTGACGAAGGGTCAGTACTCGCCGACATCGGAGATCGGCAAGGTCACCAAGTCGACACCGATGGGCTCGGTCGACCCGCCGTTCAACCCGCTTGCCTTGGCGCTCGGTGCCGAGGCGAGCTTCGTCGCCCGCACCCACGATCTCGACCGCAAGCACATGATCGAGGTCTTCCGGGCCGCCCACGACCACAAGGGCGCGTCGTTCGTTGAGATCTTCCAGAACTGCAACGTGTTCAACGATCACGCCTTCGAGGGCGTCACCAGCAAGCAGAACCGGCCGGCGAACATGATCGACCTCGTGCACGGCCAGCCGATCCGCTTCGGGGCGGAGAACGAGCGCGGCGTGCAGATGGGTGCCGACGGTCAGTTGCGCTTCGTCGAGGTCGCGTCGGTGGGGGAGGCCAACCTCCTGGTGCACGACGCCTACCGGGTCGACCCGAGCCTGGCCACGGCCCTGGCTCGGCTGTCGAGCGACGACCGATCGCCGACGCCCTTCGGCATCTTCCGATCGGTCGAGCGTTCGGAGTACGCCAGCGCGGTGGCCGCCCAGGTCGTGGCGGCCAGCGAACGCAAGGGCCCCGGCGACCTCGAAGCCCTCCTGCGCTCGAACGGCACCTGGTTCGTCGCCTGAGGCGCGGCTGGTTCGAGCCTGCGACGGCTCAGGCGTGACCGGCGGAGGGGCCGGTGCTCACGCGGGTGCCGGAACCGCCCACAGGCGAGCGGCGAGTTCGTTGAGCTGATCGCGCATGGTCGCCAGGGACGCGGCGTCGAGCCCGGTCGTCACCTCGACGGCGTGTTGGACGGTGGCGGCGCGCGCCTGCAGACGCTTTCCCTGGCCGGTGATCGCGACATGCAGCATTCGTTCGTCGTCGATGCCCCGCTCGCGCGTGACGAGGCCGGCACGCTCGAGTCGCTTGAGCATCGGCGACAACGTGCCGGAGTCGAGGTGCAGCGCGGCGCCCAGCTCGCGCAACGTGAGGGTGTGGTGCTCCCAGAGCACGAGCATCACGGTGTACTGGCTGTAGGTGAGCCCGATCTCGTCGAGCAGCGGGCGGTAGCAACCGGTGATCGCCCGGCTGGCGTTGTAGAGCGCGACACACAGCTGATGCTCCAGCCGGAGGTTCTCGACGGTCGCCATCGGATCAGGATAGGACGTGCGACCGACCCGACCGACGCCGGCGGGCTCGGCGTCGAGCGCACAGGTGGGATCGGTAGCCGTCAGTGCGCCAAGACCTCGTCCTTGAGCCCGAAGTTCATGTTCATGATCGCGTCATGGTCGGCCTGGCTGACGTTGTTCTTCTTGAGCGCCTTGGAGATGTCGGTCAGGACCTCGAGGAACTCCTCGTGGTTGATGTTCATGCCGTTGTGGGCGTCGTGCATGTTCATGCCCGTGTAGGTCTCGCTGCCGCCGGTCACCGAGGCGAGCAGCTCGGTCACGAGCTTTATGAGTTCTTCGTCGCTCTTCGGCGAGCTGCCGTACCGGCGTTCGAGCACCGGGTTGGCGTGGTGCAGCGCGAGGATGTCGGTGGCGATCCGCTGGAGGCCTTCGTAGCCGCCGACGCGGCTGTAGATGGTGTCGTTGCCCGTGCTGGTCATGGGTACCCCCCGGTACAGGTGATCTGCG
>JAYUAM010000734.1:0-1294 GCA_043741295.1 Acidimicrobiia bacterium | reverse complement strand
CGGCGTCGCTCGGCCGGCTCGACCAGCACACGACGCGTGACGAGCTGGTCGCCCATGTCGCCGCCATCACCGCGGCCGTGGCCATCCCGGTGAACGTCGACTCCGAGCGTCTGTTCGCCGACGACACGGCGGGCATCGCCGACGGGGTCGACCTGCTCGCCGCCGCCGGAGCCGCGGGGGTGTCGATCGAGGACTACGACCCGGCCACGAAGGCCATCGATCCGCGTGGCCTCGCCATCGAGCGCGTCGCCGCCGCGGCCGAGGCGTGCGATCGCCACGGCATCGTGCTCACGGCCAGGGCCGAGAACCACCTCTACGGCGTCACCGACCTCGACGACACCATCGCCCGGCTCCAGGCGTACCGGGCCGCCGGCGCCGGCTGCTTGTACGCACCAGGGCTGAGCGACATCGACGACATCCGCCGGGTCGTCGACGCCGTCGGTGCGCCGGTGAACGTGCTCGCCCTTCTGGGCGGACCGTCGGTGCCGCAGCTGGCCGCGGTCGGCGTGCGGCGCGTGTCGACCGGAGGCTCGTTGGCGTGGGCCGCCTACGGCGCGCTCGTGGAGGCGGCGCTCGAGCTCCAGTCGACCGGCACGAGCACGTACCTCGGGCGGGCGATGCCCCGGCCGATGCGCAACGCCGCGTTCGGCCACTGACCCGTCGTCGCTGGCGTCGGCTGGTAGTGGCAGGCTTCGGGCATGAGCGATCGCCCGCCGGACCGCCTGACGAACGAGACCATCGAGCTGCTCCAGCAGCTCATCCGCAACCGCTGCGTCAACGATGGCACCGCGTCGTCGGGCCACGAGTCGCGCAGCGCCGACACGTTGCAGACGATTCTCGAAGGCACCGGGCTCGACATCGCGCGGTTCGAACCGACGCCAGGCCGCGCCTCGCTCGTCGCCCGCATCGAAGGTCGCGATCCTGGTGCTCCGTCGCTGTGCCTCATGGGCCACACCGACGTCGTGCCGGTGAACGAGGCCGGGTGGTCGCGCGACCCGTTCGCCGCCGAGCTCGTCGACGGCGAGGTGTGGGGCCGCGGCGCGGTCGACATGTTGAACATCACGTCGTCGATGGCCGTCGCCTTCCGCCACCTCGCCGACACCGGGTTCCGCCCGACGGGCGACCTGATCTACTTCGCGGTGGCCGACGAGGAGTCCGGCAGCGCCCACGGTGCCCAGTGGATGGCCGACCACGAGGCCGACGCCATCCGGGCCGACTACGTGCTCACCGAGAACGGCGGCATCCACTCGGGTTCGCCCGACGCGCCCTATGTCGGCGTGAACGTCGGTGAGAA
>JAYUAM010000733.1:0-7995 GCA_043741295.1 Acidimicrobiia bacterium | reverse complement strand
CAACGTGCCGCACATCCTGCTCGGCGACACGCGCCCGACCCGGCTGTTCTGCCTCTCCGGGAACGTCGCGCGGCCGGGGCTGTACGAGCGAGAGCTCGGCACATCGCTACGCGACCTGCTCGACGACGCCGGCGCCGAGCCGCCGCAGGCCGTCCTCCTCGGGGGCGCGGCCGGCACGTTCCTCGGGCCGCACGAGCTCGACATCGCGCTCGACTTCAAGGCCACGCTCGGCTCGGGCGTCGTCATGGTCTTCGGCGCGAACGCCGATCTGCGCGGCGCGATCCACTCGATCGCGGACTTCTTCCGTGAGGAGTCGTGCGGACAGTGCGTCCCCTGCCGGATCGGAACCGTCCGCCAGGTCGAGGCGCTCGAGCGCGACGACCGACCGGTGCTCGCCGAGCTCGCGCAGGTCATGCGCGACGCGTCGATCTGCGGGCTTGGCCAGACCGCCGCGAGCGCTGTCCAGTCGGGATTGGCGCTCCTGTGAAGATCACGATCGACGGGATCACGACCGAGGTCGCGGAAGGCGCGACGATCCTCGACGCCGCGCGCGCGGCCGGAATCGAGACGCCGACGCTCTGTTACGCCGACACGCTGACACCGGTCAACGTCTGCCGCGTCTGCGTCGTCGAGCTCGAGGGCGCACGCACGCTCGTGCCCGCGTGCTCGCGCAAAGCGACCGATGGAATGGTCGTCCACACCGACTCCGAGCGCGTCCGCACGAGCCGCCGCCTCGTCCTCGAGCTCCTCGGCTCCGCGACCGACCTCTCAACCGCGCCCGACGCGCAGCGCTACATCGCGGAGTACGACGCGCATCCCGAGCGGCTCGGCACACCGCCGCCACCCGCACCGAAGCTCGACAACGACCTCTACATGCGCGACTACTCGAAGTGCATCCTCTGTTACAAGTGCGTCGAGGCCTGCGGCGTCGACCACCAGAACACGTTCGCGATCGCCGTCGCCGGACGCGGCTTCGAGGCGCGCATCTCCACTGAGTTCGACGTGTCGTTGCCGGAGTCGGCGTGCGTCTACTGCGGCAACTGCATCGCCGTCTGCCCGACCGGCGCGCTCATGCCGACGAGCGAATACGAGCTGCGCGCCGCCGGCGAGTGGCGGGAGGAGGAGCAGACCGAGACCGACACGATCTGCCCGTACTGCGGCGTCGGCTGCAACCTCACCCTCCACACGCAGGACGGGGAGATCGTCAAGGTCTCGTCGCCGGACGACCACGACGTGACCGAGGGGAACCTCTGCATCAAGGGCCGCTTCGGTTACCGCTTCGTTAAGCCAAAGTTGCCGCTGCTACCCTGATTTCACGGATGGCGTCCAGCCGTCCAGTGAGATTCAGGTTCTCGTTCCTCCAAGGATTCGAGCTCTTGTTTCTCGAATCCAGCAATAAAAGGAGTCGAACACCACATGTCCGAAAGTTTTTCTTCGCTTGGCGTGAGCGCGGAAGTCGAGCAGTCGCTCGCCGCCCGCGGCATCGCCGCACCGTTTCGTATCCAGACCCTCGTCATCCCCGACGCGATCGCCGGCCGCGACATCCTCGGCCAGGCGCCGACGGGCTCCGGCAAGACGCTCGCCTTCGGGCTGCCGATGCTCACCAACCTTCGTCGCGGGCGGCCCTACAAGCCCACGGCCATCGTGCTCACGCCCACCCGCGAGCTGGCCAACCAGATCCACGCCGTGCTCGACCCGCTGGCCGACGTCGCGGGCGCCCGCGTTTTCGCCGTCTACGGCGGCGTGTCGATGTACCCGCAGCGCGCCGCCCTGAAGCGCGGCATCGACATCCTGGTGGCCACGCCCGGTCGCCTCGAAGACCTCATGGCCCAGCAGTACATCGACCTCGACGGCATCGAGGTGCTCGTCGTCGACGAGGCCGATCGCATGGTCGACGTCGGGTTCCTTCCGGCCGTGCGTCGCGTGCTCGAAGCGACGCGGAAGCGACGCCAGACGATCCTGTTCTCGGCGACCACCGACGATGCCGTCGGACTGCTGGTGGCCGAACACATGCCGGCCGCCAAGCGCGTCGACGTGCAGGCGACCCCGGTCGACCACTCGCGCACCACCTTCCTGTTCTGGGAGACCCCGGCGGCGAAGCGCTCCGACCTCACCGCCGAGATCGCCCGGCGCAGCGGCCGCACCATCGTGTTCACCCGCACCAAGCACGGCGCCGACCGCGTGGCCGAGCAGCTCATCCAGCGCGAGGTGCACGCCACGGCCATCCACGGCGGCCTGAGCCAGTCGAAGCGCGAGAAGGCGCTCGCCGACTTCCAGGCCGGGCGCACCACCGTGCTCGTCGCCACCGATGTCGCCGCCCGCGGCATCCACGTCGACGATGTCGGTTGCGTCGTCCACTACGACCTGCCCGAGGTCGCCACCGACTTCACCCACCGTTCGGGCCGCACAGCGCGCGCCGGGGCGAGCGGCGTCGTCGTCGCTCTCGTCGTCGGCGACAAGGTGCGTCACAGCAAGAAGCTTATGCGCGAGCTGAACCGGCCCGAGTCGATCACCCGGCCCGACCCCGCCGCCCTTCCCGAGGCTCCGACAGTCGTGCGCGAGACCAGGGCACCGCGCAAGACGCGGCTCATGCAGGAGCACTACGAGGATGCCGGCCGGATGGCCAAGCCCGAGCGCGGGCACCGCGAGCAGGGCTCGTGGTCGCCGACGGCCAAGCCGTCCCGCTACAACAACGACCGCCCGGGTCGCGATCGTCCGTCGTTCGACCGTCCGTCCCGTCCGTCGTTTGAGCGTGCGTCGGGTGATCGGCCCGCTCGGCCGTCGTTTGACCGTTCGTCGGGTGACCGTCCGGCTCGTCCGTCGTTCGATCGCGCGTCGGGTGATCGTCCGGCTCGTCCGTCGTTCGATCGTCCGTCGGGTGATCGTCCGGCTCGGCCGTCGTTCGAGCGGGCTGCGCGTCCGTCGTTCGATCGGTCGTCGGGTGATCGTCCGGTCCGGCCGTCGTTCGATCGCGCTGAGCGTCCGTCGTTCGGCCGCCCCGCACGCCCCGCCGCCCCGCGGGCCGCTCGCAACAGCCGCACCGTGGCGCGCTACGACGAGCAGGGCCAGCCGAGCAACCGTCGCGCTCGGCGCGCCGAGCTGTTCGGTGCGACCCCGACCGGCTCCCCTTCGGCCGACGCAACGCCGTCGCGCAGCGAGGCGCCCTCGCGGCCCAGCTACCGGGATGATTCCCGCACGGCCAGCCCGCGTCGTGACGACGCTCGTCCGTACGCCGGTCCCCGCCGTGATGACGCCCGTCCGTATGCCGGTCCCCGCCGTGATGACGCCCGTCCGTATGCCGGCCGTCGCGATGAGGCTCGTCCGTACGCGGCCCGCGGCGAGTCGCACGGCGACTCACGGGCACCGTATGCCGGCCGTCGCGCCGACGCTCGGCCCGCCCGTCGCTTCGAGAGCGACCGTCCGGCCGTCCGACCGGCCGGTGACGGTCCGGCGTGGCGCACCAAGAGCACCAGCGCAGCGCCCGGTTGGCGGGCCCGCCCCGCCGGCGAAGCCCGGCCGTCCGGCCCGGCCAGCACCTCGCGACGCCCCGGTGCCGCCCCGCGCGCCGCCGGTCGGTTCGCGGCGCCGCCGGCTCGCGAGCGCAACGGAGGCTGGGGTCGCTGACCACCTGACGCTTCCATACGACGATCCCACGGCTGAGGCAGACTCTCGGCCGTGACGGATCCGGGATCGAGCTTCGACGGGCTTCGACGGGCTTCGTTGAGCGGGGGAGCCCGGCCTACGAGGCGGCCCGTGTGGACGCCATCTTCAACGAGCGGCGGCCGGGTCGATTCCCGGCCGCCGTCCTCGAAGCGGCGACCGAGGCCGATGTCGTCGCGGGGGTGCGCCTCGCCCGCGATCGCGGTTGGCGCGTCGGCATCCGCTCTGGTGGCCACTCGTGGGCGGCGTGGAGCCTGCACGACGACGCGCTCCTCATCGACCTCGCCGGCCTGCGCGAGCTGTCGGTGGACGAACATCGTGGGGTTGCCCAGGTGAGTCCGTCGATCCGGGGCGGCTCCGAGCTGAACCCTTTCCTGCGCGAGCGCGGGTATCTGTTCCCCGGTGGGCACTGCTCCACCGTCGGGCTCGGAGGGTACCTCTACTGGGCGGCACGCGGCTCGGGGCCCGGATTCTTCGGCGTGGTGACCCGGTTCCACCTCAAGCTGCACGACCTGCCTCCGGTGTTCGTGCACACCACCTACGTGTTCCCGGCCAGCGTGTTCGACGAGCTGATGCACTGGGCGCACGCACTTCTGCCGACGCTCGACACACGCGTAGAACCGGTGATCGTCGGTACCCGCATCGCGCCGCCCGGTATCGAACACGACGGCGCGCCGCTGATCGTGCTGCACGCCACCGGCATGTTCGACACCATCGAGGAGGCACGTCGGTTGATGGCCCCGCTGGCGACGTGTCCGGCGCTCGCCCACGCGCTGGTGAGCGAGCAGTGCCAGCCGACATCGTTCGACATCAGAACCCGATCATGGACGGGCAGAACCCGAGCGGCCACCGCTACGCCGCCGACTGCGCGTGGACCGACGCCTCGGCCGCCGAGCTGGCGCCGGTGCTCGGGGACATCTACCGCACGCTCCCGACGCCCGAGACGTTCGTGATCTGGTACGGCTGGGCACCGAGGCGACCCCTCCCGGACATGGCGTTCTCGATGGAGGCGAACGTCTACATCGGGGCGTACACGATCTGGCGTGATCCGGCGCAGGACGCGTCGATGATGCAATGGGTCACCGACTGTTTCCGAGCATTGGAACCGGTGAGCAAGGGCAGCTATCTCGGCGACGCCGACCAGCTGCGGCGACCGTCGCCGTTCATGGGCGACGCCAACTTCGACAAGCTCGAATCGCTGCGCCGGGTCTACGACCCCGACGGCCGGTTCCCGGGGTTCCTCACCAAGCCCGGTGCGACGCCGAACGCCTTCGAGCCGCGCCCCTGACCGTGACCACGCTGGCGAGGCCGCCGCCGCTGGCCACCTCGCTCAATCCGCCGGCCTCGCCCGTCGCACCGCACTGAAGGGGACGTCGCGGTCGACCTCCGGTTCGCGCGGCAGGCCGAGCAGGCGTTCGCCGATGATGTTGCGCTGGATCTGGTCGGTGCCTCCGCCGATCGAGGTGAAGTAGGCGTTGAGGTGCGAGTAGTTGGCATCGGCGGCGGCCGTCGACGACGCGCCGTCGAGCATCGCTTCGGCGCCGAGCAGCAGGCCGTGACGGTGGCCGGCGGTGTGGAGGATCTTCGACATCGAGAGCTTGCCGAGCGAGGCGAGCGAGGACGACGTCGACCCGGCCATCGCGTCGGCGGCCCGGCGCCCGGTCCACACGTTCGTCAGCCGCTGCGTGTGGAGTGCGGCCAGGGCCTGACGGACGACGGCATCGTCGGCCTGCCGGCCCTCGCGCGCCACGTCGACGAGCCGCAGGTCGGGCACGGGGATCGAGCCGCCCGGCGTGTACGCCCGGGCCCCGTCGTCGGCGCCGGTCGCACGGTTCCGCGACGCGACACCCATCACCTCCCGTTCGTAGGCGAGGGCGGTCTGCAGCACCGACCACCCGTCGCCGACTGCCCCGAACCGGTGATCGTCGGGTACGCGTGCATCGGTCAGGTAGACCTCGTTGAAGCGGGCGTCGCCGGTGGCCTGACGCAACGGTCGGACCTCGACCCCCGTCTGGCGCATCGGGAACCAGAAGAACGTGATGCCCCGGCGCTTGGGCTGATCCCAGTCGGTGCGGGCGATGAGCAGGCCGTAGTCGGCCTCACGGGCGCCCGACGTCCACACCTTCTGGCCGTTGACGACCCACTCGTCGCCGTCACGCTCAGCCGTCGTCTGGATCGCCGCCAGATCGGAGCCGGCGCCCGGTTCGCTGTAGAGCAGGCACACCGGCAACTCGTCGCGCAACAGCGGTTCGAGGAAGCGATCGCGCAGCGACGCGCTTCCGTGGGCGAGCATGGTGCGGGCCCACAGGTTCGGCGCGCTGTCGCCGTTCACGGACTCGTCGGTCGTCATCGGCTACGGCCTACCAGACGCCGTGGACGTGCTGGCCGGCGGCGGGGTCTGCCCGCTCGGCCTCCGCAACGTGGTCACCACGCGCGTGAGCCAGCCGATGCCGGTTTCGAGCAATACAGCGACGACGGCAGTGGCCACGACCGATGCCAGCAGTTCGGCGACGAGCCTGGGTCCCATCTGGTCGGCCTTCACGAGCTTGCTGACGATGGGGTGGTGCACGAGGTAGAGCGCGAACGAGTGGCGGCCGACCCATTCGAGGACCCCGCGTCCGCGAGTCGCGCGAGCGGCCCCGCCGCACGCGGCGTAGACGAGTCCACAGATCGATATGGCGAAGAGGGCCGGGGCGACGGCCATGCCGGCCAACGTGAGGGCGAGCACGCCGGCGCCGATGAAGAGCGCCACGTAGCCGACGGTGGCGACCGGGCCGCGCAGGCGACGGTCGAGACGGGCGGCTGGCACGCCGGACGGGCGCAGCGCCTGGGCGAACGCGACGCCGATCACGAACTCGGGAAGACGGGCGAGGAAGATCGCGCCCCGCGACCAGACGTCGAGATACTCGTCGAGCACGAGCAGCCCGACGAGGCGAATGGCGAACGCCGGAACGGCGACGAAGAGCAGCGACCGGGCCGGACCGAGTCGCTGCATCCACCGCCACAGGTACGGAAAGACGAGGTACAGCTGCACGGCGAGCGTGAAGTACCACCACGCGCCGATCCCGTAGTAGATCGTGCCGGGCGTGAAGCGCATGCCGATGACGCTCCACCAGAAGCTGCCGTCGGTCAGGCTCAGCGCGCGACTCGCCGATACGAGCGAGAGCACCAGGAACGCGGCGAGCGTCGCCCACCAGAGCGGGTAGAGCCGGGCCAGGCGCCGTCGGTAGAAGCTGCCCGTCGTCTCCGGGCGGTGGAGGGCGCTCCACGCGAGGCCGAACCCACTGACGATGATGAACGGGCCGACGGCCTGATCGCCGAGCCAACCGACCCAACGGAACACGGTGGCGACCAGCCGCCACGGCTCGCTAGCCGGGAACGGACGCAGCTCGTGCCACCGTTGCGAGAACGTGCCCCACTGCGGGTGCGGGTTGCCGATGCGGCCGCCGCCGTACACCAGCTCGACACAATGGTTCAGGAAGATGAGCGCGAGCGCAATGGCCTTGGTGACCTCTGGCCAGCGTTGACGGTCGGCGGCCGCGAACGTAACCGGCCCGTCGGTCTCGTCATGCCCCACGGCGCGCATCGTATTCGTCACTCGGTCGACCGGGTCGCGCGACCGGGGGCCGGGTCGTCCGGCCAGCCGGGTCTCGTCACTCGCCCCTGAGGTGCTTGACGACGCCGAGCACGCTCATGTCCGGTGAGGTTGGCTCGGGGAACCGGCGATCCCTCGATTCGAGCGTCATCGCTCGACGGGCGCCCGACGCACGCGGGCGGCGGCATCGATCGGCGGCGACGTGAGCAGGTCGTGGCGGTCGGCCTTGCGGATCCGCTCGAAGGTGAGCCCCGCGACCACGAACACGAGAGCGATCACGCCCCAGCGCAACAGCGGATTGTGGCGATCGGTCCCGATCCACAACGAGTGCACGACCGACAGCACGAACAGCGGGAAGCTCAGGTAGTGCGTCGTGCGCCACATCTTCTTCGACAGTCGTCGTCGGGCGAGGGACGTGAGCTCGATGGCGACCAGAAGGTAGAACGCGACGACCCCCCACAGCGCAGCCACCGGGTGGTACTTCATCACGCCGGGCACGAGCAGTTCGGCGAGCGTGAACTTGAAGAAGCCGTCGAGGAACAGGCCGACGAGGTGGATGCCGACGAAGATCAGCGCCAGCCCGCCGAGAAAGCGGTGCAGGTCCAGGATCCAGTTTGGTCTCGGTTTCCCGCGCAGCACCTTCGTCGAGAGGGCGAGGCCCCAGAGGACGCTGGCGCCCAGGAGGGCGAGCGCCACGATGCCCGACGAGCGAGCGGTGTACCACCAGAAGTGCTTGGTCA
>JAYUAM010000732.1:0-3422 GCA_043741295.1 Acidimicrobiia bacterium | reverse complement strand
ATCGCGTTCTCCGGCGGCGAGGCGACGCGACCCGAGCGGCACCGCAACCTTCGGGCCCTGCTGCGGTGGGCCACCGACCACCTCGACGACGAGCAGCGACGCTTGTTGCAGACGGTGGCCACCCTCCCGTGCCCGTCGGACCGCGCGCTGCTCGAACAGCTCTCCGGCACCCCGGTCGACGGTGCGCTCCGCCACCTCGTGGAGTACAACCTGCTGGTCGACCGCCGCGACGACCGCGGGCAACGCATGTTCGACGTGCTCGACCCGATCCGGCTCATGCTCACGAGCGAGCCCCTGGTGTCGGTCAACCTCGACGCCGCTATCGCGGCCATCGTGAACGACGTGCTCACGCAATGGCTGGCGAAGATCGGCACCGACGAGACCGAGGCGGCGATCGACGCGATCACCCGTGTCGATCCGCTGCTCGGGCCGGCCGTCGGTCACCTCGCCACCGACGATCGGGCCAAGGCCGCCTCGATGGCGAGCCGTCTGGTGTCCTACTGGACGGCGACGGCCCGGTTCGAAGCGGGGGCTCGGCTCCTCGGCTCGCTGATACCCGCCGCCACCTATCGCCGTCGTGACGACGCCCGCCTGCTCGCCGGCCGCGCCGAGCTGCTGACCTACCTCGGCCAGGCGCAGGGGATGGTCGACGCCAACCGGGCCTACGAGCGGGCGACCGAGGAGCAGGACCACGAGACCCGGTGTTCCGCCGCGCTCTCGATCGCCCATCACCACATGTTCGTCGGGAACTGGGTGGATGCGCGGTCCGTACTCGAAGACCAACGGCCGGTGTTCGGGTCGTTGTCGCCGACGCTTTCGGTCCGCATCGGCACCGCACTGGCCGGCGCGTGCTTCAACAACGGCGACTACGACGAGGCCAGCTCGATCGTGCACGACCTCGTGCGGATACCGGACCCGGACCTCCCCGCCCGATGCGACCTCCTTGCGTTTCGGATCCTGCTCGGCGAGCACCAGCAGGCCGATCTCCTCGGTCTCGCCGAGGAAGGCGTCGATCTGCTCGGGCGGTGGAACCGGCCGGGCCGTGAGTCGCTGCGGCTGCGGTACTGGTGCGTGACCGCGCTCCTCGAGCACGACGTGGGCCGGGCTCTCGAGCTGAGCGAACCCTTCGTCGACGATGCCACGGCGGTCGGCCTCGCCAAATGGCTGATCCTCAGCCGTCTCGCCCGCGCCAAGTGCCTCGCCCTGAGCGACGAGGTGGCCGCTGCCCTGCGGTTGTTCCACGAGGCCGCCGACCTCGTCGTGCGCACGGACGACCCGATGAGCGACCTCCTCATCTCGGTCTCGAGGGTGGCGATCCCGCTCGGCTTCGCGCCGGATGACCAACGGCGGTTCATCGAGGGTCACCTGGCGATGGTCAACCTCTACGAAGGATTCTCGAGCAGCGACCCGCTGCAGGACCTGTGGCTCGATCGGGCTGTCCCGCCGAGCGGCATGTCGGCCGACGATCTTGCCCGGGCGCGGACCCGCCAACTGACGGCGGCCGAGCTGCGGACCGAGTACTGCTGGGCGCGGGACCGGCTCGGCGACATGTGCCGCGAGCAGGTCAGTGGCGGGCGGCCCGCGCCGCGCCCCGCCCGACTGTCCGACCTCAGCGATAGAGAGTACGAGGTGCTGGTGCTCGCCGGCCGGGGGCTGACCGACCGCGAGATCGCCGCCGAACTGGTCATCGGCATCCGCACCGTGAGCAGTCACATGGCGCACGTCTACCGGAAGCTCTCGGTCGCCAACCGCCGCCAGGCCGTCGCTCTGCTGTAACGCGGCGAGGGCCGGAGCTCGCGCCCCGGCCCTCGCTCGCTTCACACGCCGCCGCGCTCCCGCGGCGCGATCTGCTCTGTCTCGCCTCAGGCCTGGGCGGTGTCGGCGGCCGCCACGACGGTCGGGTCGACGTCGTCGTGGAAGCCACCCGAGATGGAGGCCAGCCACTCGGCCGGGTCCTGCTCGTCGGAGGAGTAGAACGCCATCGGCTGGTAGTCCGGGGCGTCGACCTCGAACTCGCGGTAGCGCGGCATGCCGGTCCCGGCCGGGATCAGCTTGCCGATGATGATGTTCTCCTTCAGACCGATGAGGTTGTCGCCGCGGCCGTCGATGGCGGCCTCGGTGAGCACACGGGTGGTCTCCTGGAACGACGCCGCCGACAGCCAGCTGTCGGTGGCGAGCGACGCCTTGGTGATGCCCATCAGCTCGGGGCGACCCTCGGCGGGACGGGAACCGGCCTCGACCATGTTCTTGTTGGTGTCGCGGAACACCTTCTGGTCGACGCGCTCGCCCGGCAGGAAGTCGGTGTCACCCGGCTCCTGCACGCCGATGCGGCGGGTCATCTGCCGCACGATGAGCTCGATGTGCTTGTCGTGGATCGACACGCCCTGCTCGCGGTACACCTTCTGGATCTCCTCGACCAGGTAGCGCTGCGTCTCGCGCACGCCCTTGATCTCCATGATCTCCTTGGGGTCGAACACGCCCTTGACGAGCGGCTCGCCAGCGGCGATGTCCTGGCCGTCGGTCACCCGCAGCTGCGAGAGAATGAACGGGCCGTACACCTCTTCGGTGCCGTCGTCGGCCACCACGGTGACCGGGATGCCCTTGCCCTCGTCGTCGCCGACGCGCACGACGCCGGTGATGCGGGCCAGTCGGGCCGAACCACGCGGGGTACGGGCCTCGAACAGCTCGACCACGCGGGGCAGACCGCCGGCGATGTCGGTGCCGGCCACGCCACCGGTGTGGAAGGTCCGCATCGTCAGCTGCGTGCCGGGCTCGCCGATCGACTGGGCAGCGATGACACCCACCGCTTCGCCCATCTCGATCTGCAGACCGGTGGCCAGCGACTTGCCGTAGCACAGGGCGCAGACGCCCAGCTCGGCGTCGCAGGTGAGGACCGAACGCACGCGCACCCGATCGATGTTCGCGTCGAGCTCGAGCTTGCGGACCTCGTCGTCGCCGAGGATGACGTTGGCCGAGATGACCTCGCCCGACGTGAGCTTCACGTCGTTCAGGATCGCCCGGCCGTACAGCTTCGTGCCGAGGTAGTTGGCCTGCTTGGCCGTGTCGGGCTTCACGTTGTCGACCCACGTGCCGAGCGCCGTCCCGCAGTCTTCGCTGCGGATGATCAGCTCCTGGGCGACGTCGACAAGACGGCGCGTGAGGTAGCCGGAGTCGGCGGTCCGAAGGGCGGTGTCGACGAGACCCTTACGGGCGCCGGGGGTGGCGATGAAGTACTCGAGCATGTCGAGCCCCTCACGGAAGTTCGACTTGATCGGGCGCGGGATCATGTCGCCTCGGGGGTTGGCCACCAGGCCACGCATGCCGGCGATCTGGCGGACCTGCATCATGTTCCCGCGGGCGCCCGAGCCGACCATCATGTCGATGGGGTTGAACTCGCCGTTCTTGAGCAGCGCCTCCATCGC
>JAYUAM010000731.1:0-8011 GCA_043741295.1 Acidimicrobiia bacterium | reverse complement strand
GCGCCGCGGTCTGCGCCTGGACCAGCGCCATCAGCCCAGCGAGCTGGATGAGATACGCGGTGAGAAAGATGAGGTCGACCGCCGCGTGAAGGTTCTGGTGGTGAGCCATCATGACCACCGAGACGTCGACGATCTCACCGACGGCCGCCAGTGCGAAGCCGGCGGTCAACACCGCCCACGCCACCCTCGTCGAAGCCGAAGCCCGTCGACCGGCGAGCAGGCCGACAACCGGCACGGTCACCGAGATCGCGGCGAACAGCGTCTGGGCGGCGGACCCCCGCGGCGCGACCACGTAGATCAGCGACAGCGCGACGCCGATCGCGAGGTAGGCCGCCCGCACGCGCGCCGTGCCTCGCGGCCACCGCAGGCTGATCGGTGACGCGCTGGTCGAGTCCATCCCGGTAGTGATCGGCACCTCTGCGTGCCGCATGGGCGCAAACCGGGGAACCGCAGGAAGGTGGCCTTTGGATTCGATCAGCTACGAGCGTATGGAGATGCTCCGTCGGCCGGCGCCGTCGGGCCGTAGCCGGGATCGGACGGCCAGTTCGGCTGGAAGAGGTGCCACTGATCCGGTGCCCGCCTGATGCAGATCTCCAGCTCGGCGGCGACCCGCTGGGTGAGCAGCCCGACGTCGTCGCGCAAGCGGCCGGTGCGCTCGAAGTCGATAGCGGGGCGGACGACGCCGAGGTGACCGTCGTGACGCTCGGTGAAGTACACCGCGGTCGGCAGGATCGGCGCTCCGGTACGTAGCGACAGCATCGCCGGTCCTGCCGGCAGGCGCGTGCGTTCCCCGAAGAACTCCACCTCGACGCCGCCCCCACCGATCTCGCGATCGCTCAGCAGGCACAGGCAGTGGTTCTGCTTGAGCGCCCGGCTGCAGGCAGCGGCAGCGTCGGGCCCGAGCGGCACGACGTGCATGCCGAGCTCCTCACGCAACGACCGGAACCACTCGAACACCTCGGGGGGCTGCAGCGGTTCGACGACGACCGTGATCTCGTGGCCGCGGTCGGCCACCCAGCGGCCGGCCCACTCCCAACCTCCGAGGTGGGGAATCGCCATGATCGCCCCGTTGCCCGCCTGCATCGCGCGCTCGAAGTGTTCGAGCCCTTCGGTGTTCAGCCCGCGATCGACCGCGGCGGCCGAGAGGTGGGGCAACCGCAGGCTCTCGATCCAGTAGCGGGCGTAGGAGTCGAAAGCCCGGTACACCGTGCGCCGCAGGGCCGGCCCGGTGAGCGACGGGTTCACCCGACGCTGATGGCGCTCGACGGTGTGGCGGTGCGTGCGCATCGTCTGCGCGAGCGCGATGCCGGTCATCTCGGCCATCGGGGTGGCGACGACGCCGGGCGTCATGCGCGCGACCAGCGCGGCAGCCTTGAACCCGCCGGCCCCGATCACGTCGAACACGCCCGCCCGGCGCGACGACGTCCTCGACGACGCGCCGGCCGTCACGTCAACGCGACCGGCGACGACGCAGCTGGAGCTCGTCGCGCCGCTGCGCCCGCACGCTGCGGCGGGCCACCCGACGCGAGCGACGGACGGCGATCTTGGCGGCTGCCGCCGGCGGCGCCTTGGCCTGCACCCAGACGCGGGCGAAGCGTTGCACGGCGGTCACCGTGGTAAGCGCAAGCATGAGCCACAGCACGGGCACCAGCAGCGAATCGAACAGCAATCCGAAGCACAGCGCGATGATGCGCTCCGCCCGCTCCATGAGGCCGCCCTTGGCCTGCAGACCGAGCGATTCGGCCTTGGCGCGCTCGTAGGAGATGAGCGATGACACGGCCATGACGGCGAAGGGCAGCATCGCCATCGTGGCTCCGTAACGCCCGGCGAGATACCAGCCGATGCCACCGAACAGGAGCATGTCGGTGACCCGATCGGCCACCGAATCGAAGAACGCACCGCGCTGACTAGCCGTGTTCGACGCCTTCGCCAGCGCGCCGTCGAGCAGGTCGGGCAGGGCAGCGAGGACGACGAGAAGTAGACCGCCCCGCAACGCGCCACGCCCGATGGCCACAGCGGCGCCGACGGCGACGAGCAGGCCGAGCGCGGTGAGGTGGTCGGGCGTGAGCCCCGTGCGCCGGAGCCCGTCCCCCACCGGTTTGACGGCCCGCTCGATGGGTGCCCGGAAGCGTCCGTCGAACATGGGCGCCAGGCTACAGGAAGGGTCGGCGAAACGGTCGGTAGCACCGTCACGGGGACGACGGGCCGGGACCCCGGCACCCGGTACGGTGGGGCGATGAGCAAGTCCTCCCCCAGCGACCTCGCCACCGCCTTCCGCTCCTTCACCCGCCGTCTGGGCGAGGCGCTCGGGGCGGTGGAGGGCGACCCGGCTGCGCAGGATGTCGCCGGACCCCACGCCGCCCGGGTGCGGTCGGCCGTCGAGTCGGCGGCCGCCCTGCTCGGCACCCCGGTCACCAGCGATCTCGCCACCACCGGTTCGGCAGTAGCCGAGCACATCGTCACGACAGACGCCGACCGCTGGGACGACGCCACCCTCGACCGGCTCCGAGCACTGGCGCAGGACGCTGGGACGGCCTTGCGCGCCATCGACGCGCTCGCTCGCTGACCGGGCGGGCGACCGACGGACCGTCGAGCCCACACCGGGCGCTACTGTCGGCTCCGACTGAGCAGCTCAGGTTGGGATCGGCCAAGGTGATTCGGGGGGGTCCGGGTGCAGGGATATCCGACAGACAGGATTCGCAACGTGGCCCTCGTGGGTCACGGCGGTAGTGGAAAGACGACGCTGGCCGAGGCGCTCCTGGCCCGCTCGAAGACCACGAACCGGGCGGGCCGCGTCGACGAGCACAACACGGTGTGCGACACCGAGGCCGAGGAGCACAAGCGCGCCATCTCGCTCTCGCTCGCTCTCGCCCCGTTCGAGTGGACGGCGTCCGACGCCACGGTCTGCAAGATCAAC
Source organism: Acidimicrobiia bacterium (assembly GCA_043741295.1). Lineage (GTDB taxonomy): Bacteria > Actinomycetota > Acidimicrobiia > Acidimicrobiales > Ilumatobacteraceae > JAYUAM01. Next base: position 5,094 of record JAYUAM010000731.1, on the reverse strand, counting down.
CTCATCGACACCCCGGGCTACGCCGACTTCGTGGGCGAGGTAGAGGCAGCGCTGCGCGTCGCCGACCTCGCCGTCATCGTGGTGAGCGCGGTCGAGGGCGTGGAGGTGCAGACCGAGTGGGCCTGGCGTCGGTGCGCCGAGCTCGGCATCCCCCGGATGATCTTCGTCAACAAGGAGGACAAGGAGCGGGCCGACTTCCACCGCGTGCTCGACCAGTTGCGGGCCACGTTCGGGTCGGGCATCGCCCCGTTGGAGCTGCCGATCGGCGAGCAGGCGAACCTGCACGGCGTGGCCGACGTGCTCTCGGAATCGGCGTTCGAGTACGAGGCCGACGGCACCCACCACACCGCGGCGCTACCAGCCGAGGTCGCCGACGAGGAGCACCGGATGCACGACCAGCTCGTGGAGGAGATCGTCACCGGCGACGACGACCAACTCGAGCGCTACCTCTCCGGCGAGATCCCGACGGTGGCCGAACTGGAACGTACGCTCGCCCACGAGGTTCGCGACTGCCTCGAATTCCCGGTACTGCTCGGCTCGGCTGTCACCGGTGTTGGCGTCGACCGGCTCGCCGACTTCGTGTGCGAGATCGGCCCGGCGCCGTCGGACCGCCCGACCAAGATCGGCGCCGGGGACACCACGATCGAGATCGTCGCCAACGCGGGAGAGCGCCCGCTGGCGTTCGTGTTCAAAACGGTCGTCGACCAGTTCGTCGGCCAGCTCTCGTTGTTCAAGGTGCTGTCGGGCACGATCAAGACCGACGACCACCTCATGAACACCGCGACCGGTGTCGACGAACGGATGCACGGGTTGTTCGTGCTGCGCGGGGCACAGCAGATCCCCGTCAACGCGTTGGTGGCCGGCGACATCGGGGCCGTCGCCAAGCTCGCCTCGACCCGCACCGGCCACGCGCTCGCCCCGAAGACGATGCCGGTCACGGTCGAGCCCATCGCCCCCGCTCCGGCCGTGTTCGCCGTGGCGATCAAGGCCAAAACCCAAGCGGACGACGACAAGCTGCCTGGTGCCCTGCAGCGACTGCAGGTGGAGGACCCGTCGCTGGTCGTGGAACGGGCCGAGGAGACGCACCAGACGATCCTGCGTGGCCCCGGCGACACCCACCTCGCCGTCACGCTGGAACGCCTCGCCCGCAAGTTCGGCGTCAACGTGGTCACCGAGGACGTGCGCGTCGCCTACCGCGAGACCATCGCCGCCAGCGCCGAGGCCGAGGGCAAGGTGAAGAAGCAGTCGGGCGGGCATGGCCAGTACGCCGTGGCAATGCTGCGGGTGTCCCCGAACGAGCGTGGCACCGGCTTCGCGTTCGTCGACTCGATCGTCGGCGGTGCGATCCCGCGGCAGTACATACCCGCCGTGCAGCGCGGCGTCGAGGAGACGATGGTCACCGGCGGGGTGCACGGCTTCCCGGTGGTCGACGTCAAGGTCGAATGTTTCGACGGCAAGTTCCACGCCGTCGACTCCTCCGAGATGGCGTTCAAGACCGCGGCGGCGCTCGGGTTCAAGGAGGCGATGGCCAGGGCGCGGGTGGTCGTACTCGAACCGGTGTCGCTGCTCAAGGTCGTCGTGCCGGCCGCCTACCAGGGCGACGTGATGGGCGACATCAACTCGCGCCGCGGCCGGGTGATGGGCACCGATCAGGTGGACAGCACCCACAACGAGGTGACCGCCCTCGTGCCCAGCGCCGAGCTGGGTCGCTACGCCATCGACCTGCGCTCGATGACCGGCGGACGCGGCAGCTTCACGGCCGGCCACGACCACTACGACGTGCTACCCGATCACCTTGTCGACAAGGCACGGGCCACGCTCGTCGCCGCGAAGGGCTAGCGAGCTGAACGGGCCACGGGGACCGGCCCGATGACGAACAACACACGACATCGCCGGAACGGCGACGAGGGGGTCTCATAGGCTCATGGTGGACATGCGCATCCACGTCGCCACCCCGGTCGATCACACGGCCCTCTTCGACCTGCCCCTCGAGCTTCCGCTCGTCGAGTGGGTCGATCCGCGCATCTCGAACCGCACCGACGGTTCGCACCGTCACGTCGTGCGCTTCGCCGAGCTCGGTGGCGTGCTCTACGTCGTCAAGGAGCTGCCCGAGCACCTCGCCGAGCGCGAGTACACGATCCTGCGCCACCTCGACGAGACCGAGATCCCCGCCGTACAGGCCGTGGCATTCGCCACCGACCGCGGCGAACGGGCGAACGGTGAGGGACTGCTGATCACCCGCCACCTCGATTTCTCGCTGCCCTACAAGGTGTTCTTCAGCGGCCGCGAGGCGATCCCGCAGCTACACGACCGCATGCTCGACGCGCTCGTCGGCCTGCTCGTTCGGGCGCACGTCGCCGGCCTGTTCTGGGGCGACTGCTCGCTCTCGAACACGTTGTTCCGACGAGATGCCGGAGCACTGTCGGCGTACGTGGTCGACGTGGAGACCGGTGAGCTGCACGCCCGGCTCTCGGACGGCCAGCGTCGGTTCGACGTCGAGATCGCCGCCGAGAACCTGGCCGGCGGCCTTTACGACCTGCTCGCCTCGGGCCGCCTGCGCGATGTCGACCCGATCGCCACTGCCGAGCAGCTGACGACCCGCTACGAGAACCTGTGGTCGGAGATCACGAGCAGCGAGGTGTTCCGCGGCGACGAGCGGTTCCGCATCGACCAGCGGATCCGCCGCATCCACGATCTCGGCTTCGATGTCGCCGAGTTGGAGGTGCTCTCGGCCACCGACGGCAACCGGCTGCGGCTCACCCCGCGCGTCGTCGAGAACAGCTACTGGGCACCGCGGCTCGCCGCGCTCACCGGTCTGCGGGCGCAGGAGAACCAGGCCCGCCGGTTGCTCAACGACTTCGAGCAGTTCCGGGCCTGGCAGTCGACGCCGCTGCCCGATGGGCTCGCCGCCGCCCGCTGGTTGGAGCGGGTCTTCGAACCGACCATCGCCGCCATCCCCGACGACCTGCGCGGCAAGCTGGAGCCGGCCGAGCTGTTCCACCAGGTGCTCGAACACCGGTGGTTCCTGTCGGAGGCGCAGGGCTTCGACGTCGGCCTCGCCCAGGCCGTGCGCTCATACGTCACCAACGTGCTCCTGTTCGCACCGGACGAGCGCGTCGTGCACGATCCGCCGACGGCGCAGCTCCCCGTTATCGTCGTCGACACCGACGTCGCCGCCGTCCGCTGACATCCGCCTGCGCTCGTCCGGCTCAGCGGCCGCATGAAGCGAGGTGGGCGAGCACGTCGGCCAGCGCGACCACGTCGCCGATCTTGGCATCGATGTCGAAGAGGTTGGCGTCGTGCGCCGCCTGGCCCCGGTCGCCCACCGCTTCGCGTACGACGATCGGCACGTAGCCGAGCTGCATCGCGTCGGTGGCGGAAGCGCGAACACAGCCGCTCGTCGACACTCCGGCGAGGATCACCGTGTCGATCGCGTCAGCCCGCAGGCGGTCGTTGAGCGACGTGCCGAAGAACGCGCTCGGGTACTGCTTGAGCAGCAACGGCTCCTGCGGCCGCCGCTCGAGCGCGTCGACCAGCTCGCCCGCCTCGCTCTCACCCACGAACAGCTCGAGCGGCGGGACCTTGCGGAAGAACACTCCCCCGTCGGCGCCGCCCGGCTCGTAGCGGACGCCGGTGAAGACGACAGGGATACGAGCGGTCCGAGCGGCGTCGAGCAGCGCGACGATCGACGCGACCACGCCGTCCACGTGCGCGCCGGCGTACAGCGCGAACCGCGGCTCGGTGTAGGCGCGCACCATGTCGACCACCACCAGCGCCGGCCGGGCGCCGAAGCCGAGCCGACCGGTGAACGGCGACGCCGCGCCCGTCGTCATGACGGTGCCGCGGCATCGACGTCGGCCAGCCCGACGGCCACGATCGACGCGAACTTCACGAGGCGGGCACCTTGGGCGCGGGCGGCGGCCAACGACGCCTCGTCCGGGGCCGAGCCGCCGGTACTCACGTGCGACGCGCCGTACGGGTTGCCGAGCGCTTTGGCGTCGGCCTCGCCGTAGCCGAGCGGCAGGATCAGCGAGCCCCAGTGGTAGGCGAGGTTGAGCGTGGCGAGGATCGTCGACTCCAGCCCGCCGTGACCGGTGGAGGCCGAGGTGAACGCGGTGACGACCTTGTCGGCGAGCTGTCCCTTGGCCCACAACCCACCCGTCGAATCGGTGAACTGCTTCAGCTGGGCGGCGGGGCCTCCGAAGCGCGTCGGCGAACCGAGGGCGATGCCGTCGGGCCGCCGCAGCTCCCTCGGCCAGCGCGGCCGCCAGGCCGTACACGTTGCCGGTGGAGCTGTAGTGGACGACGGCGATCCGTGCACGCATGACCTCGAACGCTACCGGGATCGGCACGCATGACCCCGGACGCGACCCAGCCGTCCGTGGCGACGGCGTGGTCGTGGCTCGGGTAGCTTGCGCGATCACGTGCTGCGAACACACGACTACGGGGGTAGGCGACATGGACGTGGGGATCTTCATCCCGATCGGGAACAACGGCTGGATGATGTCGGAGACGGCGCCGCAGTACATGCCGAGCTTCGCCCTCAACCACGAGGTGGCGCGCAAGGCCGAGCAGCACGGGTTCGAGTTCCTGCTCTCGATGGTCAAGCTGCGCGGCTTCGGCGGGAGCACGCAGTTCTGGGACCACAACCTCGAGAGCTTCACGCTCATGGCCGGGCTCGCGGCGGCGACGAGCAAGATCCAGCTCTACGCATCGGTCGCCCTGCCGATGCTGCACCCGGCGATGGTGGCGCGCATGGCGTCGACGATCGACGACATCTCGGGCGGTCGCTTCGGCATCAACATCGTCTCCGGCTGGAACCAGAGCGAGTACGCGCAGATGGGCGTGGGGCCGGGCGACTGGTACTACGAGCGCCGCTACGACTACGCCACCGAGTACGTGAAGATCATGACCGACCTGTGGGCCGACGGCGTGTCCGATCTGAAGGGCGAGTTCTTCCAGCTCGACGACTGCCGGCTGTCACCGCCGCCACGCGCCGGACGCGTCCCCCTGGTGTGCGCCGGGCAGTCGGACCGCGGCATGGAGTTCTGCGCGAACTACGGCGACTACCAGTTCATCATCGGCACGAGCGAT